>PLMM01000180.1 GCA_003142495.1 Gemmatimonadota bacterium
CGCGTGCGCCGCGGTGGGCGTGAAGCCGCACGACTTCGCGCTCGCAACGCTGCATCGGCCATCGAACGTCGACGATGCGGCAACGCTCACGGAGATCATGACGGCGATGGCCGTGGTCGCGAAGACTCGGCCGGTGGTCTTTCCGGTGCACCCACGCACGCGCGCGCGCATCGGTGAGATGGGGCTCGCAAAGCTCAGCGGTGATGTGAAGCTCATCGAGCCACTCGGCTATCTCGACTTTCTCGCGCTCGAGAGCGTCGCGTCGATCGTGATGACGGACTCCGGCGGCGTGCAGGAGGAAACCGCATACCTCGGCGTTCCCTGTCTCACGCTGCGCCCGAACACGGAGCGCCCTGTCACAATCGAGTCAGGGATGAACCGGCTGGTCGCGAGCAAGGCGAGCGACATCGTCGCCGCGGTGAGCGCGCTCGCCGAGAAGGGAAAGGCGAAGCACACGATCCCCGAGCTGTGGGACGGTCACGCGTCCGAGCGCATCGCGCGGATTCTGCTCGAGCAGTGAACTACGTCGCCTTCACGAAGTGAAGTGACGATAGACGGACCGATCCTCTTCGTCAACGCGCACTACTATCCGGACATCGCCGCGACCGCACACCATCTCACGGATCTCGCCGAGTATCTGGTGGCGGCGGGACATCCGGTGGAGATCTGCACGAGCCGCGGAAAGTATGTCGCGGGGCGAGTGCAGGCGGCGGAGAGTGAATCTCGCAACGGGGTGCGGATCGCTCGCGTCCGCAGTACTTCTCGCGGACGCGGTACCATAGTAGGTCGCCTCGCCGACTACGCCTCGTTTCACATGCAGGCGCTGCGCGCGACGCTGAGCTCGCGAAAGTATCGAGGGATCGTCTTCCTCACGACGCCACCCTTGCTCTCGTTCGTCGGCTGGCTCGGCCACGTGCTGCGCGGCCGGCGCTACGCGATCTGGTCGATGGATCTGCACCCCGAGGCAGAGGTTGCCGCGGGGATGCTCGAGCGGAACAGCGTGCTCGGTCGCTTTCTCTTCTGGGCGAATGGGTGCGGCTATCGCGGCGCAGACTTCGTGATCGCGCTCGGGCCGTACATGCGCGAGCGGATTCTTGCATCGGGCGCACGCGTGTCTCCCGCGCGGATCGAGATCGTGCCGGTGTGGGTGGATGGCAACGAGATCACGCCCACTCCGCGCGCCGGGAACCCGCTGGTTGGTGAGCTCGGCCTCGAGGGGAAGTTCGTCGTCGCGTACATCGGCAACGCCGGGCTCGCGCACGACTTCGATAGCCTGCTCGCCGCGATGAAGGCGCTCAAGGATGATGCGCGAATCTATTTTCTCTTCATCGGAAGCGGACCGCAGCGCGCGCGGATCGAGAAGTACGCGGCCGACAATGCAATTCGGAATTTTTCGTATCGTGACTACTATCCCAGGGAGCGGATCAACTCTGTGTATGGGCTTGCCGATGTGCACGTGGTGACGCTGGGCGCGCCATTCGTCGGGATCGCGATTCCGACGAAGGCGTACGTGTCGATGGCGACTGCACGTCCGGTGCTCTTCGTGGGGCCCGAGCGCTCGGAGACCGCAAATGCGATTCGCGACGCCGAGGGCGGCGCGGTGGTCGATCCTGCGGTGCCCGGTGCGGCGGATCGCATTGCAACGCTGCTGCGTTCGTGGAGCGACGATCCCGCGGAGATGGAGCGCATCGGCGCGCACGGCCGCGCGCACGTGCTCGAGAACTTCGACCGCGACGCGAACTGCCGCGCGATCGAAGAAATAATCGATGGCCACTGGAGTCGCGCATGACCGTCGCCATCATCACCGGCTCGGCCGGCCTGATCGGATCGGAGGCGGCCGCGCACTTCGCCGGGCTCGGCATGGATGTCGTAGGCATCGACAACGACATGCGCCGCGTGTTCTTCGGCGATGAGGCGAGCACCACGTGGAAGCGCCAGGAGCTCGAAATGCAGCTCGGCACGCGCTACACGCACGTGAACGCGGACATTCGCGACGCGAACGCGATCAACAGAGTGTTCGCGACGTACGGTGGCGATCTCGCGCTGGTGATTCATGCTGCCGCCCAGCCGTCGCACGACTGGGCCGCGAGCGATCCGATCATGGACTTCACCGTGAACGCGAACGGCACCCTCGTGGTGCTCGAGGCCACGCGCAAGCACTCGCCCGAGGTGCCGTTCATCTTCACGTCGACGAACAAGGTGTATGGCGACACGCCCAATCGTCTTCCGTTAATCGAGCTCGAGAAGCGGTGGGAGATCGATCCGAAGCACACGTACGCGGGCGGCATTCGCGAGGATATGTCGATCGACAACACGCTCCACAGCGTGTTCGGCGCATCGAAGGTCGCGGCCGACATCATGGTGCAGGAGTACGGACGCTACTTCGGCATGCGCACGGCGGTCTTTCGTGGTGGCTGTCTCACCGGCCCCGGTCACTCGGGCACCGCGCTCCACGGCTTCCTCGCGTATCTCATGCGCTGCACCGTGATGGGCACGCCCTACACGGTGTTCGGCTACGGCGGCAAGCAGGTGCGCGACAACATCCACAGCGCTGACCTCATCGCCTGCTTCTCCGAGTTCTTCAGGGCGCCGAGGAGTGGCGAGGTGTACAACATGGGCGGTGGCCGCTTCAGCAACTGCTCGATGATCGAGGCGATCGAGGCGTGCGAGCGGATAGCGGGGCGCGAGCTCGATCACACGTATTCGGAAGTCAATCGCGTGGGCGATCACATCTGGTGGATCTCGGATCTCGCGCGCTTCGAGTCGCACTATCCAGGGTGGAAGCTCGAGTACTCGATCGACGGAATTCTGCGGGAGATCTACGAGCACAACGTTGAGCGGTGGACGTCCAACACGAAAGTGAAGGTTTAGCAGCTCATGTGCGGGATAGCGGCACTCTACTCGTACGATGCGCGCGGAGTGGCGCACGATCGGGGCGAGCTCCGCGCCGCATCGGCGTGGATGGAGTGTCGCGGCCCCGACGGAAGTGGTGAGTGGACGAGCAGCGATGGGCGCGTCTCTCTCGCACACCGACGGCTGGCGATAATCGACTTGAGCGATGCGGGCGCGCAGCCGATGGCCACGGCGGACGGAGCGCTCGTCATCTCGTTCAACGGCGAGATCTACAACTACCGCGAGCTGCGCGCGGTGCTC
>PLMM01000228.1 GCA_003142495.1 Gemmatimonadota bacterium
GATCTGCCCCTCGTAGGTGCCGCTTCCCGCGATCCCTGCGTACTTCCCCGTGCCACGCATCATCGTCCACGTGCCTTTGACGCGCGTGGATGGCTGGCTGTTTGCGCCGAGGGTGGTGATGACGTTCCCCTGCCATTGACTCACCGTCGTGTCGGAGCCCTTCGCAAGCGTGAAATAGCCCGAATGTGGTCCGTTGCCCTGCACGAGGTTGGCGATCTCGCGATTGATCACGGAGGCACCCTGCATGAAGTCGGTGTCTCCGGTGTTCCGATTCGTGCCGGCAGCCTCATCGAGCAGCAGAATCGGACTGGCGTTCTGCTCAGGGGGCAGCGCGTGTTGCACGCTGTATTTCATCTGCGCGACGCCCGAAATGCTTGCCCTCGCCGGAGCCACCGGTGCGCCAATCGCGACTGCAAATCCCGCGGACGTGACAAGTGTGAGCACCGCGAACGGAATCATCAACATCGTCATCATCGAATCCTCCTTTGGGCGGACGACGGCGAGGCCGGGAAATCCAGCTTGCCCTCCGTCCGTGTGAGGCCTAGCATAGATCGTCGACCTCAGATGGATGTCAGATGGATTCTGGGCACGGCGCGAGATCTCTCACCGGCGTTCAACATTCCCGTGTTGCAGCTCCAGACCCTCGGCAATATCTCGGTAGGCGGCGACAGCGGGTTGTGCGGCGGTGCCGCCGCGCAGCGCAAGTCCCTCGCGTTGCTCGCCATGCTCGCATCGGCAGGGTCACGAGGGCTGAGTCGCGACAAGATCGTCGCGCGGCTCTGGCCCGAGGCCCCCGCCGAGAAAGCGATGCACCGCTTGACCCAGCTTCTCTACAGCCTGCGCCGGGATCTAGCGGCCGATGCGCTCTTCCTGGGATCGTCCGAGCTTCGACTCAATCCCGCCATCATCACGACCGACATCGCGGAGCTTACGGCTGCGCTCGAGGCGGGCGACTTCGCGCGCGCGGTGGCTGCGTACGGAGGTCCCTTCCTCGACGGATTCTTCCTCAGCGACTCTCCGGATTTCGAGCATTGGGCGGATGAGGAGCGGTCGCGTCTCGCGCAGCGCAACGCGGCAGCCCTGGAGGCACTCGCACGCGATGCCGCATCTCGCGGCGATGTCGTCGCAGCAGCGGCGCGGTGGCGACAGCTGACGCAGACGGAGCCGCTGAACGCGCGCGTCGCCGTGTGCTATATGGAGGCGCTGTACGCCTCGGGTGACCGGCCATGCGCACTCCGCTTCGCAAAGACGTACGAGTCCCTGCTGCGAGAGGAGTTCGACGTCGATCCCGATGCGGCCGTCCTCGCGGCGGCAGAGCGCATCAGAAATCCACCGCCTGGTTCCTCGGTCATCGTCGGAGCCGTCGCGCCCACGATCGCAGTGCTTCCGTTCACGAATCTCACCCCCGATCGAGACGACGAATATTTCGGCGACGGGATGGCAGAGGAGCTGTCCGCCGCCCTTGCTGGCGTCCCTGGGCTTCGCGTCGCATCACGCACCTCGGTCAACGCTCTGCACTCGAAGGGGCTGAGTGCGCGTGAGATGGGGGAGCAGCTGGGAGTCAGCGCGATCGTGGAGGGAACGATTCGCAAGGTCGGCAATCGCATACGACTTTCGGTGCGACTGGTGAAGGCCGCCGACGATTGTCAGCTATGGGCGGAGAATTACGAGCGCACCATCGACGATGTCTTTGCGATTCAGGATGAGCTGTCGCGAGGCATTGCAGCGGCGTTGCCGCTTGCGGCCGCGTCTACCGTCTCGCCCACGGTTCGACGGCCGACGAGTCAGCCGGACGCGTACACGCTCTTTCTGCGCGGACGATATTCCGCGCACAAGCGCACGGTCGCGGGACTCACGCTGGCCATCGAATACTTCGAACAGGCGATCGAAGAGGATCCCACCTACGCGCTTGCGTATGCAGGTCTGGCCGAATGCTGGGCACTTCGCGGCTTCGCCGAGTTCGGCGACCTGCCCCCGGCCGACGCGGTGCCGCGTGCGCGCGCGTGGGCGCTCGAGGCGCTGCGGCACGATCCCGGACTCGCACAGGCACACACGTGGCTCGGCGTCACGCACTTCCTCTATGATCACGACTGGAACGCCGCCGAGTCCGAGCTTCGCAAGGCGATCCAGCTCGATCCTGGATACGCATACGCCGAAACGTGGTATGCCCTTCTACTGGGCGCGCTGGGTCGTCACGACGAGAGCCTCCGCCGAATCCTGCACGCCGAGGCCGTCGAGCCGCTCTCGCTCCAGATTCGGTTGTGCGTGGCACGGTGCTACTTCTTCGCACATCGCTACCAACAGGCGCGCGCGACGCTGGAAGACCTGCTCAGGGTCGAGCCCGGACACTTTCTGACGACGATCTGGATCGCGAGGACGATGTGCGCAACCGAGAGCTATCCCGAGGCGATCGAGCTGCTGTCGGCATTGCCCGAGGGTGAGCGCGTGGCGCCATATGCGCGCGCCACCATGGCGTGGGCGATGGCGGGCGAGTCGCGGTTCGATGAGGCGCGAGCGCTGCTCGCATCGCTGGAGCCCGAGCTTCTGCAAGGGCGCGCGCTTCTGGCATCGGTCGTGAGCGCGATGCTGTTGCTTCCCGATCTGGGCCGCGCGCTCGACACGGTGGAGAACGCCGCGCGCAATCACGATCCGTTTCTTTCGTTCCTGGTGATCGATCCCGCCTCCGATTCGCTGCGAGAGGAGCCGAGGTTTCGGAGGGTGCTGGATGATCTGCATTTGGGCTCCCGAAGCTGAGCTGACAGCACACGCAGTAGCTGTCCGCTGATGTCCGAACGGTGCAAGAACCGAGGAGCAGTGTTGCGTGTCTCCGCGGCCGCTGCTCATTTTCCGAAATGCGCCCACTCTC
>PLMM01000258.1 GCA_003142495.1 Gemmatimonadota bacterium
GAACTTGAGTCCCATGTGGCCGAGCCCGCCGAGCCCCATGACACCGACCTTGCTCCCCTTGCCGACCTTCCAGTGGCGGAGCGGCGAGTAAGTCGTGATCCCGGCGCAGAGCAGGGGAGCGGTCGCCGCGAGATCGAGCTTGTTCGAGATGCGGAGTACGTAGTTCTCGTCGACGACGATGGAGGTGGAGTAGCCACCCTGCGTGACCTCACCGTTCTTGTCGCGGCCGTTGTACGTCACCGTCGCGTGCGGATTGTTGCAGTACTGCTCTTCGCCATCCTTGCAGTTCTCGCACACCCGGCACGAGTCGACCATACAGCCGACGCCGGCGAGATCACCCGCCTTGAACTTCATCACCGCGCTACCGACGGCGGAGATGCGGCCGACGATCTCATGGCCCGGGACCATGGGGAAGATCGAGCCGCCCCATTCGTCGCGCGCCTGATGAATGTCGGAGTGGCACACGCCGCAGAAGAGAATGTCGATGGCGACGTCGTTTGGGCGAGGAGCGCGGCGCTCGATCTGGAACGGCTCGATCGGCGTCTTCGCGCTAAGTGCTGCGTATGCTGCGACTTTCGTTGACGGAGCCTTCGTCTGTTTTGCGACGTACTCGGCGGCCTGGGGCATCAGCGATAATCCTGGGTTTGCGTGGGCGAGTGTCTGTGATCAAGCGCCATGCGAGATGCTTCGTTCCCGCGATTCGCGGTAATTGTCGGGTGGCGATTACAACCTCAGGCGCGGTTGAGAATCTCGTCGATCGCTTTAATGTCGTTCAGGCTCAGCTCCCAGTTCGGCGACGCCGCATTGCTGCGAACCTGCTCGACACTCGTGGCGCCGGCAATCACGGATGCCACGACGGGGAAGCGCAGCAGCCACGACATCGCCAGCTCGAGCATCGTGTGATCGTGGGCCACGGCGAACGCGATGAGCCCCTCGACAGTGTCCATGTTGCGATCGGTGTACTTCTCCGCGAGCCATCCTCCGTCTGCGATTCGCGTGCCCTTGGGCGCGTCCTCACCCTTTCGATACTTCCCCGTGAGCAGCCCGCTCTCGAGCGGAAAGTAGGGGAGATAAGCAAGCGCGAGCCGCTCGCACTCGGGGATCGCGTCGAACTCGTCGTCGCGCTTGAGCATGTTATAGTGATTCTGCACGCTCACGAAGCGCGCGAGCTTTCCGTTGACGCTCGTCTGTTCCGCCTCGTTGATCTGCTCGCCAGAAAAGTTGGAGCATCCGATCTCGAGCACCTTCCCCGCAACAACGAGCTCGTTGAGCGCGCCGAGCGTTTCGGCTATTGGCACCGTGGGATCGGGCGCGTGAAGCTGATAGAGATCGATGTAGTCGGTGCCGAGTCGCTGCAGGCTGTCGTTACATGCCCGAATCGCATACTCGGGACGAGCGCCATTGCGCTCCTCGTCGACCTTCTTTCCGAATTTCGTAGCGACGATCACGCTCCTTCGTCGACCCTTGAGCGCCTTGCCGAGGAAGCTTTCGCTCATCGTCTTCCCGTAAGTGTCGGCGGTGTCGAAGAAGGTGATACCAGCGGTGATGGCCGCATCGACGACGGCACGAGTGGACTGCTCATCGATGCGCCATCCGAAGTTGTTACATCCGAGGCCGATCACTGAAACTTCCAACTTTCCGATCCGTCGTGTCTGCACGTTTCGCGCGCTCCGGCTAAGGTGTTGGTTCAAGGAACTAATTGATGTCGGTACGCGCTCGTTCCCGTATGAGCTCCCTTTGACATGCCGCCGGTGTCGTTCGTTCACCACGAGAATCCAGCTCGTCACACATGAAATCTGTGTCCTTCCATCTTTCCCGCGCAGCACTCGTTACCTGCGTGGTCCTCGCCGCCTGCAAGAAGGCCGCACCTCCCGCGTATCCGCCGCCGGATGTCACCGTGTTCACGGTCAAGCCCGAGACGGTCGAGGCAAAGCTCGACTACGTGGGGCAGGCCGAGGCGTCCAAGGCGGTGGAGGTTCGCTCGCAGATCACGGGTGTGATCGTCGCACGACCATACACGGAAGGTACCGACGTTGCGGCGGGAACAGTGCTCTATCGCATCGATCCCACGACGTACGAGGCCGCGCTCAGAAGCGCGCAGGGCACGCTCGCGAATGCGCAGGCGCGGCTCGCCAATGCGGAGCGCAATCTGAATCGCGTGAAGCCGCTGCTCGATGAGCACGCGGTAGCGCAGGTTGATGTCGACAACGCGGAGACGGAGCTGCAGCAGGCGAAAGCCGGCGTCGATCAGTCGCGCGGCGCGGTGGACGAGGCGAAGCCGCGGCAGGACGCGCCTGACCGCGTCAAATCCGCCCTCGAGCCCGAAGCTCAGCACGCCGCCGAAGCCGCGCATCTGGCGGCGCGCCACGTCGTGCTCCGGGTGCGAGGCGAGCCCGGGATAGAAGACGCGGCTGACTTGGGGCTGGGCTTCCAGGAAGCGGGCGATCTTCAGGGCGCTCTCGTTCTGCTGGCGAATGCGCAGGTGCAGCGTCTTCATTCCCCGCAGCAATAGGTAAGCCGCCATCGGGTCGAGCGCCGCCCCGGTGATCTCCCGGTGATGATGCACGCGCCCGACCAGGCGCTTGGAACCACAGACCACACCCCCGAGCGCATCAGCGTGGCCGCCGAGAAACTTGGTGGCCGAGTTCACCACGATGTCCGCGCCCCACTCGATAGGCCGCGTCAGCGCCGGCGAGGCGCAGGTGTTGTCGATGATGAACGGCAGCTTGTGCTCGTGAGCGATCGAGGCGAGAGTTTCGATGTCGGCGACGTCGAGCTTGGGGTTGCCCAGCGTCTCAGTGTAGACGGCGCGGGTCTTCGAGTTGATGGCAGCGCGCAGGCCGTCGAAATCGTCGCCATCGACGAACTTCACATTGATGCCGAGCTTGGGCAGCGTGTAGTGGAAGAGGTTGTAGGTGCCGCCGTAGAGCGAGGTGGTGGAGACGATCTCGTCGCCGGCCGCGGCCAGCGTGGTGATCGCCAGCGTTTCCGCTGCCTGGCCTGAGGCCGTGGCCAGTCCCGCCGCGCCGCCTTCGAGCGCCGCCACGCGCTTTTCAAGGACGTCAGTGGTGGGGTTCATGATGCGCGTGTAGATGTTGCCGAACTCCTTGAGCGCGAACAGGCGGCCGGCGTGGTCCGCGTCCTGGAAGAGATAGGAGGTGGTCTGGTAAATGGGTACGGCCCGCGCGCCGGTGGTTGGATCGGGCGACTGGCCGGCGTGGACGGCCTGCGTGGCAAGCTGATGCTGTTTCGGTTCCGACATAATGATCTCCTTCAAGTTCGTGTGGTCTTTGCTTCGGGGACGGCGGGGATCGATAGCGGGTCGAGCTGCCCGGTGTCCCCAACGACGGGCCCCAAGAAGCGGTCTTGCGCTTCTTGGGTGGAACGACGGGCGTTTCGCCGTTGGGGTAAAAGAAACAATGAAAACGGCCCGCATCCGTTTTCAGGACCCGGGCCGCTCGACTTCTGAATCGGTTGCGTTGTTAGCGCATTCGCCGCTCAAGAGCCTCACGGACGGGTCCGCAGACCATACACATGCACATGGCCATGACCGCAATTCCGTGTTCCCGTGAGACCGGCATAAAGGCAGTATCAAGGGGCGAAGGGGTGGGTGTCAAGCAAAGAACGGGAGAGACGCGCTACAACTTCGTGGCTAGTACGGTTTCAGGTTCCGGGCCTACTTCGCTATTCTTCGGGCTTCCAGACGTAGGCTCCTGGCTGCGGGAGGCCGATGTGGGCCAGCACGCGGCAGGCGAACTGGCGGGCCATCTCCTCAGAACCGGCGGGGTGGTTGTAGAAGGCCGGGATGCAGGGGAAGATGGTGGCGCCGGCTTCGGCGGCCAG
>PLMM01000266.1 GCA_003142495.1 Gemmatimonadota bacterium
CGCGGCGTGACGCGCGCCATCGACCTGGCGCAAGTTCCCAACGGCCGCTTCGTGCGCATCGCCGGATCGGTGGTGGTGCGCCAGCGTCCCGGCACCGCCAAAGGTTTCGTCTTCCTCAGCATGGAAGACGAGACAGGAATGATGAACGCTATCGTCAACCCCGCCACCTTCGAGCGCTGCAAATTCGAAGTCCTGGGCGAGCCATACCTCATCATCGATGGCGTGTTGCAAAATCAGGATGGCGTGATCAGCGTGAAAGCCGGCCGCGTCGCCGCCCTACGCGCGGGAGCGGCGCCTGAGTCGCACGATTTCCACTGATTGTTGCCCGGCGTCGGCGAACACACAGGCTCGCTGTCACACCCTCTGCACTGGCGCGGGATACTGAGCCACCAGCGGGTCGGAGGTCAGCAGAGTGATGCCCTCGACCATTGACTGCGCAACCAGGATGCGATCGAACGGGTCTTTGTGGATCGGCGGCAGGCCGTCGACGGCTACGGCGTGTTCGCTTGTGATCGGCAGCTCACCATAGCCGTTATCGAGCAACCCCCGTCGCAGCAACCGCGCATTCACTTGAAAATCGTCCCGCCCGAGGCCGCTCTTGATGGCGATCTCCCACAGGCTTGCCGAACTGAAAATCGGTTCGTTCCGCGGGTCGTCAAGCAGCCTGCGCGCCGCCGCCGGCAAACGATCGGGCTGCCCCGCGGCCCACAGCAGCACGTGCGTATCCAGCAGGAGTTTCATGCGTCTTCTCCGAACAGCCGCTCGATCTCGGCATTTCCCATCCGGTCGAAATCGTCGGGCACTACAATCCGGCCCTCCATGAAGCCCAGGCGCCGTACCTGCCCCGCGACCGGTGTGTCCAGAGACGTAACTTTTACAAGGGGTTTGCCTGCCTTGGCGATCACAAACGGCTCGCCTTTGGCAGCTTGCTCGACGAGTCGGGAGAGATGCGTCTTGGCTTCGTGGATGTTGATGGTCTGCATATTGGTATAGACTAAGTTCTATTAGTTTAGTCTATTTGGGGGACGCCTCGCAAGTCCTGGAAGCCATGCGAGGAATCCAAGCGAAGCTCCTCCAGGCCTTCTACGGCTACGCCCAGAGCAAGCTCAGGCAACGCTAGCGGCGATACCGCGGAAATACGCGACCGTCTCGCGCAGTCCCTCGTCGAGCGGCACGCGCGGTTCCCATCCGAGCAGCGCCCTGGCTTTGGTAATGTCCGGTTGGCGCTGCTTGGGATCGTCCTCGGGCAGGTCGCGGAAAACGATTTCCGATTTGGTGCCGGTCATGCGGCGAATGTGTTCGGCGAATTCCAGAATCGTCATCTCGCGCGGATTTCCCAGGTTCACCGGATAGCGTTCTTCCGAGAGCATCAGGCGATAGAGTCCATCCACCAGGTCGCTGACGTAACAAAAACTGCGCGTCTGCGAGCCGGTGCCGAATACCGTCATGGGCTCGCCACGCAAGGCCTGATCGAGGAAGGCCGGCACCACGCGGCCATCGTTCAGCTTCATGCGCGGGCCGTAGGTATTGAAGATGCGCACAATGCGCGTGTCGAGCCCGTGGAAGCGGTGATACGCCATCGTCAGCGCCTCGGCGAAGCGCTTGGCTTCGTCGTACACGCCGCGCGGGCCGACGGGATTCACGTTCCCCCAGTACGTCTCGGGCTGCGGGTGCACGAGCGGATCGCCGTACACCTCACTCGTGGACGCGAGGAAGAAGCGCGCGCCCTTCTCCTTCGCGAGGCCGAGCGCGTTGTGCGTGCCGAGCGCGCCCACCTTGAGCGTCGGGATCGGCAGCTCGAGATAGTCGATCGGGCTCGCCGGACTCGCGAAGTGGAGCACGCCGTCGAGCTTCCCCTTCACGTACGTGTACGTCGAGATATTGTGCTGGACGAACTCGTACTTCTGGTTGCTCGCGAGGTGCGCGATGTTGTCGGGGTGACCGGTGATGAAGTTGTCGAGCCCGACTACCTCGTGGCCGTCGGCGAGGAAGCGATCGGTGAGATGCGAGCCGAGGAAGCCTGCGCCGCCCGTGATGAGCACTCTCACGACTGATCTCCGCGCCCGATCGACCGATAGGTGAAGCCGAGATTTTTCATCTTCGCCGGATCGTAGAGGTTGCGGCCGTCGATCACGATCGGCTTCGAGAGCGCGCTCTTGATGCGCGAGAAGTCCGGGTGCCGATACTCGTTCCAGTCGGTGACGACCACGAGAGCTGCGGCGCCGGTGAGCGCGTCGTAATTCGTCGCCGCGTACGTCACGCGGTCGCCGAGGCGGCGCTTCGCCTCGGGCATCGCCACGGGATCGTGGGTGACGGCGGTGGCGCCTGCGTCGATCAGCTCATCGATGAGTGTGAGCGCGGGCGACTCGCGCATGTCGTCGGTCTGTGGCTTGAAGGCGAGTCCCCACACCGCGATGCGCGAGCCTTTCAGCGACGCGCCCATCACGCTCTTGAGCTTCGCGAACAGGAGATGCTTCTGCCGGTCATTCGCTTCTTCTACCGCGTGCAGCACCGACATCTCCGCGCCCTTCTCGACCGACGTGCGCAGGAGCGCCTTCACATCCTTGGGAAAGCACGAGCCGCCGTAGCCGGGACCCGGGAAGAGAAAGGACGGCCCGATGCGATCGTCACTGCCGATGCCCTTGCGCACCATGTCGACATCCGCGCCGACGCGCTCGCAGAGATTCGCGACTTCGTTCATGAACGAGATACGCGTCGCGAGCATCGCGTTCGCAGCGTACTTCGTCATCTCGGCAGAGGGAATGTCCATGAAGATGATCGGCTTCCCGGTGCGCACGAACGGCGCATAGAGCTCGGCCATCACCGAGCGCGCGTGATCGGTGGCGACGCCGAGGACGACGCGATCGGGCTTGAGGAAGTCGTCGACGGCGGCGCCCTCTTTCAGAAATTCCGGATTGCTGCAGAGGTGGAAGGGCAGCTTCGCGGTCTTCGCGACGGCCGCCTCGACCTTGTCCGCGGTGCCCACGGGGACGGTGGACTTGGTGACGACCACGACCTCGCGCGTCATGTGCTTGCCGACGAGCTCCGCGACCGCGAGTACGTGGCGCAGATCGGCGGAGCCATCCTCATCCGGCGGCGTCCCCACCGCGATGAACACCACCTCGGCGCCGGCGATCGCGGCGGGGACGTCGGTGGTGAACTTGAGTCGTCCCTGCGACTGATTGCGCTCCACCAGCGCGTCGAGGCCGGGCTCGTAGATCGGGAGGACGTTCTTCTTCAGCCCTTCGATCTTGGCTACATCCAGATCGGCGCAGTGGACGTCATTGCCGGTCTCCGCGAGACAGGCGCCTACGACCAGACCGACGTAGCCGGTTCCGACGACGGTGATGCGCATTCAGTGGGCGTGTAGGGACGTTAAGGAAGAGCGGAAAAGCGATACAGCCGTTGAAGTTAGCTGTAGTTTGGGAGGGGGGCAATGCGAGGGTGGGACCTGCTAACTGCGGGCACGAATCAAACCA
>PLMM01000081.1 GCA_003142495.1 Gemmatimonadota bacterium
CGGTTCCCGAGATAAACCCGACGTGCCCGCCTCGCTTCACGAACTCCAGATGCAGCGACGAGTTCTGGTTGGCCAGCGCGCGCACCTCATCGAGTACTTCGCTCGGAAGAAACGGGTCGTCGTGCGCGCTCAACAGCAGCGTCGGCTTACGCACGCGCGAGAGGAAGTGGAGAGAGCTCGAGCGCGTGTAGTAGTCGTCGGCGTCGCGGAAGCCGTGCACGGGCGCGGTCACGAGATCGTCGAA
Organism: Gemmatimonadota bacterium; assembly: GCA_003142495.1. Classification (GTDB taxonomy): domain Bacteria; phylum Gemmatimonadota; class Gemmatimonadetes; order Gemmatimonadales; family Gemmatimonadaceae; genus FEN-1250. The sequence goes on from PLMM01000081.1 coordinate 245, forward strand.
CTCGTAGAGCGTGCGTGCGCCGCGAACCACCTCGGGGCGAATCGAGCGTGGATAGAGCGCGCTCTTGCCGATTGCCTTCCGGCGCAGCGAGCGGAGAAAGTGCGCCTGATAGAAGCGGGAGAAGCCGCGATCGAGAAAGCGCGAGCCACGCGCGAGATCGAAGGGAACGGACACCGCGGCGGCGGCGCGCAGCTGTTCCGGCGCGCGCGCGCCCTGCTCGCCGAGCCACTTGAGCAGCACGTTCCCGCCGAGCGAGACGCCGGCCATGANNGAGTGGCCGCGTAGCGTCTTCGGCGATGAGACGTCGCACCACCGCGTCGAGATCGGAGGTCTCGCCGGAGTGATAGAAACGAAGCGCGCGATTCGGCTCGTCGCCGCAGGAGCGAAAGATCAGGAGGTCGGCGGCCCAGCCGCGACGCCGCGCTTCCTGAAGCAACCCACCGGCATAGTGAGAGCGCACGGTGCCTTCGAGACCGTGCAGGATGAGGAGTCGCGGGGCGCCGGCAGGAGCGTCGAGGCGGTGGAGGTCGAGGAAGTCATCGTCCTCCGTGACCCAGCGTTCGGTGCGAGTTGGCAGAGGCACGCGGGGGCGCATGAACTTTCCCCAAAGCGTGCGCAAATGAGCTCCGGGAATCCACCATGCGGGCCGATAGACGCGAGCGGGCATCACCCAAGCTACAGGCCGATCACGCGAAACGCTTGGGAATGAGGCGTCGAGAGCGTTTATTTCAGCATGGACGTTCAGATTTTCGGTGTGAAAAAGAATCCGGAGACGCGCAAGGCGCTGCGCTTCTTCGCCGAGCGGCGCGTGAAGACGCATTTCGTGGATCTTGGCGAGCGCGCGGCATCGCTCGGCGAGTTGCGCCGCTTCGCGCAGAAGTTCGGCGTGCCGGCGCTCATCGATGACAGCTCGAAGCGCTTTCTCGACCGGGGGCTACGCAACGCGCGCATGTCCGACGACCGGTGGCTCGAACTGCTGGCGGAAGAGCCGCTGATGCTGAAGATGCCGCTGGTGCGGCAGCAGAACCGGCTGAGCGTCGGGCTCGCGGAAACGGTGTGGAGCGGCTGGGTGAGCACGGCATGACCCAGCTCTCGCTGTCCAACGTCGCGGTGGAGTTCGGCGCGACGAAGCTGTTCTCCGACATCACGTTCACGATCGCGGCGCGCGAGCGCTGGGGGATCATCGGCCGGAACGGTACGGGGAAGACGACGCTCTTCAAGCTGATGACGGGCGACATGCAGCCGACGCGCGGCGTGATCGCGCGACAGCCGGGGCTGCGTGTCGCGCTGCTCGAGCAACATCGCGACTTCGGCGATGCGACAACGGTGTGGGAGGCCGCGGCGGGACAGTTCGCGGAGCTGCTCGCGCTCGAGCAATCGCTCGCGGATCAGGCCACGAAGATGGGGGAGCTCGGCGAGTCGGTAAGCGAACAAGTGCTCGAGCGCTATTCGCATGACCTCGAGCGATTCGAGCGCGAGGGTGGCTACACCATCGCGCCGCGTGTCGACGCCGTGCTACACGGACTTGGCTTCGATCCGGTCGATGCGCGCACGCGACCGCTCGAGCGACTGAGCGGTGGTGAGCGCGGTCGCGTCGGTCTCGCGCGCCAGCTCGTCGCGCCGGCGGACGTGCTGCTGCTCGATGAGCCGACCNNCTTGTCGAAGGGCTGGTGCAAGGTCCGGACATCCTGCTGCTCGATGAGCCGACCAACCATCTCGATCTCGAGACGACGCGGTGGCTCGAGGAGTATCTCAAGGGAACGGACGAGACGGTGGTGCTCATCAGCCACGACCGCGCCTTCCTCGAAAATGTCTGCGATCACATTCTGCACGTCGAGGCGCACAGCGGGACCGCCTATCTTGGCGGCTACACGGCGTTCCTCGAGCAGCGTGCGCACCGGCAGCTCGAACAGCAGCGCGCGTTCGTGCAGCAGAGGAAAACGATCGACAAGCAGGAGGATTACATCCGGCGTCATCTCGCCGGCCAGAACAGCAAGCAGGCGAAGGGGCGTCGCAAGATTCTCTCGCGCCTGCCGCGTCTCACGCCACCGCCGGGCGAAGAAGACTCGATGGCGCTGCGCCTCGATGTGGGCGAGCGCGGCGGCGATCAGGTTGCCGTTGCCGAGAAGCTGCGGCTCGCCGTGGGCGATCGCGTGCTCATCGAGAACTTTTTCGCGATCGTGCAGCGCGGCGACGTCATTGGATTCATCGGGCCGAACGGCGCGGGGAAGTCGACGCTGCTCCGCGCGCTCGTGGGCGATCGCGCCACCGAGGGCGGCGAGATCCGGCTCGGCGGCTCGATCACGCCGGCGTATTACCGGCAGGATCTCACGCAGGTACCGGCGAATCAATCGCTGTACGATGTGATCAACGATCTCCGTCCGATGTGGGGGCGTGGCGCGATCCAGGGGCACCTCGGCCGCTTCGGCTTCAGCGGTGATGCGGTGCAACGGTCGGCGGCGACGCTGTCGGGAGGCGAGCGCGCGCGTGTCGCGCTCGCGATGATCATGCTCTCGCGCGCGAATCTGCTGCTGCTCGACGAGCCCACGAACCATCTCGATGTCGAGTCGATCGAGGCGCTCGAAGATGCGGTCGAGCGCTACGAGGGGACGGTGTTCCTGGTCAGCCACGACCGTGCGCTGCTGCGCGCGCTCGCCAACCGCGTGTGGATTCTGCACGACCGGCACATCACCGACTTCGACGGGAGCTTCGCGGAGTGGGAGACGGTGAGCGCGGAGCGCGAGCATGCGGCGAGTGTCGCGGCAGCGGAGGAGCAGGAGTCGCGGCGCGTGCGCGAGAAGCAGAAGACGCGCGCCGGCGCGAAGGACGGAAAGAAAGACACGGCTCCGCGCAGGCGCTCGCGCGAGGAGATTGCGACGGCGGAGTCCGAGGTGGCGAAGCGCGAGGCGCGGGTCGCAGAGCTGACGACGATGCTCGCGGATCCGGAGCTGTACAACAGAGGGAACGGCGGGAAGAGGGCCGCATCGCTCGGCGCGGAGCTGGAGCGCGAGAAGACCCAGCTCGAGCGCGCGTTCGCGGCGTGGGAGCGCGCGATCGCAGCGGAGTAAGGCTAGAAGTCGCCGACGAAGCTGATCTCGGGCTCGAGGCGATGCCCGAACTTCTCCTCGACGCGCTGCTGCGCGGTGGCGATCAGCTCGCGCACTTCACGCGAGGTCGCCTGCCCAAGGTTCACCATGATGTTCGCATGGATGTGCGAGATCTGTGCGTCGCCGACGCGAAAGCCTTTCATGCCGAGCTGGTCGATGAGGCGGCCGGCGCCTACGCCTTCGATTTTCTTGAAGATCGATCCCGCGCTCGGATTGAGCTCGAGCCACGGATGACGCGCGCCACGCCAGCTCAGATTCTCCTGCATCACGCGGTACATCATGTTTGGGTCGCCGCGTGAAAGTGCGAAAGTCACCGCGAGCACGATGTCGGCGCGGTGATGAAAAATCGTGTCGTCGTAGCCGAAGTTCACGTAGCTCGCATCGACGGTTTTTCGAATTCCCTCAGCACTGAGAATTTCGCAGGACTCGAAGACCTCGGAGATGAACACCGTGCGCTCCCGGTCGGGCGAAGGGGAGAGGAAGTGTAGATTCTGCCAGATCGCGCCACCGACGGTGCTCGGAATGCCGACGAAGTGCTCGAGCCCCGACCAGCCACGGTGCGCGCTCTCGGAGATGAGATCGCGCATCACTGCGCCGCTCTCCACCCAGAGCTTTCCGTCGTCACTCCACCGCTCGTGGTGCGCGGCGTTCCTGATCACGAGGCCGCGGAAGCCACGATCGCCGATCAGGATGTTGGCGCCGAGTCCGAGCACGAAGTAGGGAACGCCTAGCGAGCGCGCGGCGAGAACGGCGAGCGCGAGCTCACTGGCGGATGACGGCTCGCAAAAGAGATCCGCTGGGCCACCAATCCTGAACGTCGTGAATGGCGCCAGCGGAACATCCCATTGCGGCTTCAACGATTTGATCTTGCCGGCGAGCGACGTCAGCGCAGTTGTCGCCACGATCTAGCGCCGCTTCTTCGATTTCGGATCGTCCTTCTTCTCCTCTTCGCGCCGCGGCATCGCGGGCATCGCGGGCGTCGCGCGCTTCGCGAGCACGCGCTGCACATCGGAGAGCGAGCCGCCCGCCGCACGCAGCGCAACGAGCGCGTGATAGAGCAGATCGGCCACCTCCTCGGTCGCGCGCGGGAGATCGCCATCGGCGCACGCCGCGATGAGCTCCGCTGCCTCCTCGCCGAGCTTCTTGAGGCGGAGATTGCGATCCTCGAGCAGCTGCACGGTGTAGCTCTCGCCTTCATCGCGCGCGTGCTTCGACTTCGGCGAATGCGGCGCGTGCTTGTTGTCCACCTCGGCACCCACCGCACGACCGGCGATCGTCGCATCGAGCGCGGAGAGCGCGTCGCCCATCGACTCGGGACCAACGAAGCAGGAGACGGAACCGGTGTGACACGCGGGACCGTTCGGCACTACGCGCGCGAGAAGCACGTCGCCGTCGCAATCGGCGGCGAGAGAGACCACGCGCTGCGTGTTGCCGCTGGTCGATCCCTTGTGCCAGGGGCCGCGGGTGCGCGAGAAGTAGTGCATCTCGCCCGATGCCAACGTGCGCTCGACCGCAGTGCGATCGGCGTGCGCGACCATCAGAACCATCCCGCTCGCCGCATCCTGCGTCACGACGGTGATGACGCCACCGTTCTTGTCGTAGTCCAGTCCGGACAGATCAAGCATGTACTTCCCTCGTAGTGCCGGTCTCGAGCAGCAGCCGTGATTCGGCGGCGACGCCCTGATTCGTCGCCACGGCGCTTCCTCCGAACGCAGTGCGCGTTCCCTTCCAGTCGGTGAATACCCCGCCCGCCTCTTCTATGATGGGCATGAGGGCGGCGGCATCCCAGGGCGAAAGGATTCCGTCGACCATGACATCGGCCCTCCCTGTCGAGACTAGCAGGTAGCCATAGCAGTCACCCCAACTTCTGCTCACGGCCGCCCTCTTCGCGAGCCTGAGCCACCCTTCGCGCTGGCCGGCGTCGCTCGGGAAGCGTTCGTCGGTGGTCAATACGGTAGCCTCGGCCAAAGTTGCACGCGAGGACACTCGGCATCTCGCCCCGTTCCACCAGCACCCCTCGCCTGGCGCCGCCGCGAGCATCTCCCCAACCGCCGGAAAATACGCGGCGCCGGCAAGCACGCGCTCGCCCGCGCACAGCCCCACGAGCGTCCCCCACAAAGGAACACCGCGTATGAACGTTTTCGTACCGTCGATCGGATCGAGTACCCATCTGCGCGGCGCGTCCGGGCGTGTCACTCCGAGCTCCTCTCCCAGAATACCATCGTCCGGGAAGCGCTTCTCGATCCACTCCCTCGCCGCCTGCTCCGCATTCCGATCGGCGATCGTCACCNNCGCCTTCGACTCCACAACGAGCTGCGACCGGAAGTAGCCGAGCGCGATGTCGCCCGCGAGACGAGCCACCTGCTCCACCGCGGCCAGCAGCGCAGCTGGAGACTCCGTCATGCGACCGCCCGCACCAGCAATCCCGACGATTGCAGCAGCGCCTTGATCTCACGCACGGTCGTCGATCCATCGTGCAGCATCCCGGCGACCAGCGCCGCATCGGCGCCGCCGCTCCGGAGCACTTCGCGTACGTCGTTCGCCGACCCCGCACCGCCCGACGCGACCACGGGCACATCGACCGCGGCCGAAACCGCGCGCGTGAGATCGAGATCATATCCCGAGCGCGTGCCATCGCGATCGATGCTCGTGAGCAGAATCTCCCCCGCGCCGTGCGCCACACACGCGCGCGCCCACTCCACCGCATCGAGCTCCGTGCGCGTGCGGCCCCCGCGCGTATAGACGCGCCATCCAGTCCCATCGCGCTTCGCATCGATGCTCGCGACCACACATTGCGAGCCGAAGCGCGCGGCCGACTCCCCGAGCACCGCCGGGCGGTCGACCGCCGCGCTGTTGATGCTCACCTTGTCCGCACCGGCGCGAAGCGCGAGCGACACATCATCCGCGCTCCGAATCCCTCCACCCAACGTCAACGGTATGAACAACCGCTCGGCCGTCCGCCTCGCGAGGTGGAGCAGCATGGCGCGCTCATCGGACGTGGCCGAGATGTCGAGGAAGACGATCTCGT
>PLMM01000371.1 GCA_003142495.1 Gemmatimonadota bacterium
AAAGCGAGCCCGCGCTTCCAGGAGTTGGTTCCAAACTCAATGAGCTTCAGCGCGGACGGCAAGCACTATGCTTACGCGGTCCATGCGAATGTCTCCGGTTGGCAGTTCATCCGCGATGGCGTGGCCACGAATGTCACGTTCCTGATTCCCTTCACCACCCGAACCGGACCGCCGCACATCGACTTCCCTCCGCTCATCTTCAGCGGCGACGGAACGCGGCTCGCTTGGGGCTGGGGGAAGACGGACGGCGTAAGCAAAGATGCGATCAGCATCGACGGTCAGGAGATTATGCACGGCTACAGCACGTACGAGTTTCCAGAATTCTCACCCGACAGCAAGCACTTCGCCACCATGATCTGGGACGCGAATAAGTACTCGCTTGCGGTGGATGGAAAGACCGGGCCCGCTTATGACGACTTCCTGGAAGTGAATCGGAATGTCGCGCGCTTCCTGGACTCGCATACATTCCGCTTTTTGGGCGTGAAGAATGGGTCGGTGTATCGGGTGACGGTGAACCTGGGGGGATAAGGACTAAGGTTCGGCGGCTCGAAAAGCCATGCGGCGAAATGAAAGTCTTAGCGTAGTCCGGGCCCCAGGCACAATCCGGAATCTCCAAGGGAGACGAAAGCCATGCGACGAAGGACAGTTCCAACTTACCTCGAGCCCCTGTTCTTCTCGATGTTTCTGATAACCGCCTTTCTGATACCGATGGTGGCCACGCAGGCGCTCGACGCGCAGACGGCAGCACCCGCGCCGTCGTCAGGAGAAATGTACGTGTATTGCCGCTCCGACCGTTCCGCGCCGGTGATCTATTTCAGCGAAGTTTTCATAGGGAAAGCAGACCCACCGAGCAGTGGAATGCGGCAAGTCAGTTTCAGAAATATCGCAAAGGATTTCCTCGTGTTCGTCCAGCAAAAGTACCCCTACAAGAGCGACTCCAACTATCCCACCACGTGTGTTGGACGGACAAGCGGGTCCGAGCAAGCCCCGGGCAGCAAGCAGAAATTGGAAGAGTCATACAAACAAGCAAACAAACAGATCGTGGAGACCGGCTGGAAGAGCTAGTGAGGGACGGGTTATAGGCCTACCAGAAATCAGCCGCAGTTCAGAACCTCTCAGGGAGACGAAAACAATGCGAAAAATGAAAGTTCCAGTGGACTTCGGACCTCTGTTCTTCTCGATGTTCCTGTTTGTGTCGATTGCACCACAGTCCTTGCCTGCCCAGTCGGCAACGTTTTTTATCTCCTGCTCGACCTCGAGCGATGGGGGAATCGACACCTATTACACGGGCGTCTTCGACATCGGGGCCAAGCCGGGTCGACCGAGGGGGCCGTATGCCGTGGGCGCCAACGTCGGTGGAACATGGATGATTCCTGCTGTCTTATCGCAAACGGTTCTCGATCACTTTCATGCGTACCTGACACAGAAGGGCCACAAGTTTAAGCCCGGCAGTTCATCCGCCTGCGATGTCAAACCCACCGAAGCGGAGGCAAAGGCGGCCCAACATAAGCGGGCTTACGAGGGCGGCGGATGTTCCAGCTGCGGCAAAGTGGTGGAGACCGGGTGGAAGGACACGCCGTGATCGACCCGCGCCGGCATCGCCTGCAACGATGTGCGCAAGATAGGAGCCCTTCCCAAAGCAGACCCGATTGGTGGAAACACGAGTAAGCATGTGCGGTAATCACAGGTAGGCGGGAGCTCTCCTCACCCCCCCGCTTATCGTGATTCCCTGCGCCACCGCTCCTACGAAGAGGCACGTCGTCGCAACGAGCACCGCCCCGAGCGCGCGCCTCATCCCTGCGCTCCTCCTTCCGTCGCCCCCTCGAGATCCCGGAGCTTCACCCCGCTCCTGAACAGCAAATACGCCCCCGGCAGCGACGCCAGCAGCCACAACGCGTAGTGCGCGAACGTCAGCGCGACCGCCGCATCCTTCTGTATCCCGAGCAGGGCGAACATCACCACCGCCGCTCCCTCGCCCAGCGCCTTTCCTTCCACGTGCATCGCGAGCCGGCGCACCAGCGCCGTGACCGCGATCGCCGCGAAGAACGGAAGCACCGGCACGCGAATGCCGAGTCCGCGACCGATCACGTAGAAGTTCACGATCTGCAGCAGGTTCTCCGCAATCGCGAGCCCAAGCTTGATCGCAAGCGTCGCCGGCTGGCCGCGATACGCGACGAGCGAGGCGGAGATCTTCTTGAGCAGCTGAAAAAACTTTGGAGAGATCCGATCGCGAACCGCGCGGCCCGCGATGCGATGCAGCGGCGTCCACCACACCGCGAGCAGGCCGAGCACCGCGACCACCGCCGTGGCCGCGATGATCTCGAGGAAGGTCTGGCGCATCTGTGGCTCGACCTCCGCCGCGAGGTACAGCAGTCCCGCCGCCGCGAGGACGATCGCCACCGCCGCGGCGATCATCCGTTCGATGGCCATCGAGCCGAGCAACAGCGCCAGCGGAATGCCGAGTCGGCGACCGAGATAGACGCGCAATCCCTCCGAGGCGAAGACATTCGGGAAGACCAGATCGGTGAAGCACGTCTGATAGTAGATGTTCGTCGCATCGCGGAGCCGCAGCGATCCCCCCGCCGCACGCACGAGCTGCCGCCACTTGAAGCCCATCAGCACGCGATCCGTGGATGCGAGCCCCACCGCGATCACGAGCGCCGCGGGCGACATACTCGAGAGCGCCGTCCACACGCGCGCCCAATCGACCCACCGCCAGAGTGCGTAGATCGCCGCGCCAATCAGCACCACACGCACCACCGTATGAAGGGTGGTTCGGAGCGTGCTCGGGGTGGTCGGGGAATCGGTCGTCACGCGCTACGTAACGGAAGGAGCGGCACGAGGGTGGCAATTAGCGCCACGGCGACTGTCTTCGAGGACGCGCGATCGTGCGAAGGCGATACGCGTCGCGCACCTCGGGCGTCTATCATCCACATGCCGTATACTAGTCGCTTGGACACCCTGCACATGGCGAGCACGTTGACGCGACCGCAGTACGACGCACCGGGAGATTTGTACGGACTTCCCGGCCCTGCTGGCGAACATCAGGGGCGCGTACTGGTCACGGGCGCAACAGGCTTCGCCGGCTCCGCGATGCTGCGCGCGCTCGTTGGCGGCGGCTACCAGGTGCGCGCCCTCGTGCGCGACCGGTCGCACGCCCGCGCACTCGAGCTCGCGGGCGTCGAGGTGGCCGTCGGCAACATGAAGGACTCGGCCTCGCTCACGCGCGCGCTGCGCGATGTGTCCGTGGTCTACCACTTCGCATCGATCTTCAGGCAGATCGGATTGCCGGACGAAGAGTTCCGCTCGGTGAACGTCGAGGGGCCCTCCAGGCTGATCATCGCGGCCTCGGGCGCCGGCGTGGGACGCGTCGTGCACATCAGCACCGTCGGCGTGCATGGCGACATCGAGCATCCGCCGGCGAGCGAGTCGTCGCCGTTCAACCCCGGCGATATCTACCAGCGCACCAAGCTCGAAGGCGAGCAGCAGGCCGTGTCCACCGCCACTCGGCTCGGCGTCCCGCTCACCGTCATTCGCCCCGCGCCGATGTACGGGCCACGCGATCGCAGGCTCCTCAAGATGTTCAAGGGCGTCGCGCATCGCCGCTTCCCCATCCTCGGCAAGGGTGACGCGTTGTTCAGCATGGTGCACATCGACGATCTGGTCGAGGGCGTGCGGATGGCGGGCGAGTCGCCGTCGGCCGTTGGTCGCACGTACATAATCGGCAGCGACGAGTTCATGTCGCTCAACGCGTTGGTTGATTTGATCGCCGAGGAGGCAGGGGTGAAGCCGCTCAAGCTGCATCTCCCCGTGTGGCCGTTCTACGCTGCGGGCGCGATCTGCGAGGTCGTCTGCGAGCCGCTCAACATCGAGCCGCCGCTCTATCGTCGCCGCGTCGCCTTTTTCACCAAGAGCCGCGCGTTCGACATCACACGCGCGCGCACGGAGCTGGGCTACGAGCCCAAGGTGTCGCTGCGCGAGGGCGTGAGAACGACGCTGGCGTGGTACCGCGCAGCCGGGTGGGTCTAGAAGCGCCAGCTCACCGGCTGTGCTTGTACATCATCTCCACCAGCTCGTCGTACATTGCGTCCGCCTTGCCGTCGCCGTGCTTGATCGCGGCCGTCGCGCAGTGCTTGAGATGATTGCGCATGAGCTCCCGCCCCACCGCGCGCAGCGCCTCGTGCACCGATGAGATCTGCGTCATGATCTCGGCGCAGTAGCGATCCTCCTCGACCATCTTCTGCAGCCCGCGCACCTGCCCCTCGATGCGGCGCAGGCGCTTGAGATTGCGCGACTTGATGTCCGGCTCGACCCCCACCGCTTTCTTCATCCTCGATTCTCCCTTCTCGAGAGCCGCGCGCGCTTGAGGCGCAGGCTGTTGGCCACGACGCTCACGGAGCTGAACGCCATTGCGGCGCTCGCGATCACTGGCGTGAGCAGCACACCGAACGCGGGATAGAGCACGCCGGCGGCGATCGGAATGCCGATGACGTTGTAGATGAACGCCCAGAAGAGATTCTGCTTCATCGTGCGCATCGTACGGCGCGAGAGTGCGATCGCCTGCGTCACCGCGGTGAGATCGCTGCGCATGAGCACGATCTCCGCGGCCTCGGTCGCGATCGCCGCGCCGCCGCCCATCGCCATCCCGATGTCCGCCTGCGCGAGCGCCGGCGCGTCGTTGATCCCGTCGCCCACCATCGCGACGACCGCGCCCTCGCGCTGCAGCCGTGCGATCTCGGCGACTTTCCCCTCGGGGCGCACGCCCGCGACCACGCGCTCGACGCCGGCATCGCGCGCGATCGCCTGGGCCGTGCGCTCATCGTCGCCGGTGAGCATCACGACCGCGAGCCCCATCGTCCGGAGCCGCGCGATCGCATCGCGAGAGGTCGCGCGTATGGGATCGGCGATCGCGA
>PLMM01000040.1 GCA_003142495.1 Gemmatimonadota bacterium
TCTATCTCGTGCTCCGTCCGCACGGTGGGCAGTCGGACTACCGTACGTTCCTCCACGAGCTCGGGCACGCACTGCACTTCGCCAACACGCGCGCGGACTATCCGTTCGAGTACCGCTGGCTCGGTGACAACTCGATCACCGAATCGTACGCGATGCTCTTCGATCACATGCTGCATCTCCCGGGGTGGCTCGCGCGCTACACGGAGCTCGGCGCGCCGCGCATTCCGGGCTTCCTGCGCGCGGCGGGATTCGAGGAGCTGCAATTCCTGCGGCGCTACGCGGCCAAGCTGATCTACGAGCACGAGCTCTACGGCGGCGAGCACTCGTGGGAGAGTCTCCCGGATGTCTATGTCGAGACTCTCTCCACCGCGACGTCCTTCCGCTACGACCCTGCCGATGCCTTCGTCGATGTAGATCCGCGCTACTACGCCGCACGCTACCTGCGCGCGTGGCAGCTGCAGGCGGTGATCGGCGAAGCACTCGTCGAGCGTTTCGACGAGGACTGGTATCGCAATCCGCGCGCGGGCCCGTATATCATCGAGACGATGTTCGCGGGGACAGCGCGAGCTGGCGCACGAGCTCGCGGAGCGCGTGACCTCGCGGCCGCTCTCCTTCGCGCCGCTCGTGCGCGCGACGGAATCGATGCTCGTGTCGGCATGAGCACTGCGCGCTCGCTTCACCAGGGAGAATAGAAATGGCAAAAGAGACGGCGCTCGTGACCGGCGCCTCGCGCGGAATCGGCCGCGCCACGGCGCTCAGGCTCTCCGCGGCGTACGACATCGTAGCCGTCGCCCGCTCGGAGAGCGAGCTCAAGTCACTCAAGGGCGAGATCGAGATCGGCGGCGGCGTCTGTCGCACGATCGCGCTCGACATCGCGGACGAGAAGGCGGTGACGGCGGCGCTACGTGGGCTCGAGGTGGACGTGCTCGTCAACAACGCCGGCGTCGCGACGATGAAGCCGTTCCTCGAGCTGACGAGCGCCGAGTGGCACAACATGGTAAACGTCAACTTCAATGCGCTCTACTACGTCACGCACGCGCTCATTCACGGGATGGTCGAGCGCAAGCGCGGCTTCATCGTCACGATCGGTTCGCTCGCGGGGCGCAATAGCTTCGTGGGCGGAAGCTGCTACTCGGCTACGAAGCACGCGGTGAACGGGTTTAGCGAATCGCTGATGCTCGAGGTGCGCGACGCAAACGTACGCGTCGCCGTCGTGATGCCGGGATCGGTGGAGACGTCGCTCACGCCGAGCAGCGGGGATCAGAGCTGGAAGATGACGAGCAATCAGATCGCGGACGCGGTGTGGTATCTCATCAGTCAGCCGGACTCGGTGCTCGTGTCGCGCATCGAGATGCGTCCCTCGAAGGCGCCGAGGCATCGATGACGGCGCCGCAGGCTCTCCCGGCGCCGATCGTCGGCGCGCGGAAGCTGCTCGTCATCATGAGTGATCTGTTATTTCGCTCGAAGATCGACGAGGTGGCGCGCAGGCTCGGGCTCGAGCTCCGCGTTGCGAAGAATCCGGAGCAGCTCGAGCGCCAGCTCGCGGCGGGCGAGCCGGCGCTCGCCATCATCGATCTCGAAGAGGGCACGCTGGATCCGTTCGCGGCAATCGCGCGCGTGCGCGCGGCTGCGCCCAGCGTCGCGATCCTCGGCTTCGCCGGGCACGGCAACGTCGACGCGATTCGGCGCGCGCGTGATAGCGGCGCGATCGTGCTCGCGCGCTCGGGCTTCACTGTTCAGCTCCCTCTGCTCCTCACGGAGATCGCCGAACGGGAGCGCGGGCGCGCGGCCGGCTGATCGGGCGGGGTAGCCTATGCGGTGGTTACGCATAGATTCCCACCTGTGATCCGCGCACCGTACTCAGCCTCGGACACGGCCAACATCCCCTCGGACGCCTCGATCCGGGAGCTGGTCGCCGTCCGCGAGATCGTGCACGCCTTCCTGACGGCCGATCGGCCGCAGGACGTCTTCCAGTTCGCGCTCGATCGCGTGAGCCCACTGGTCGGCGCCGCGTTCGCGTCGATCTACACGATCGCCGACGATGACGACGTGATGCGACTCGCCGCGTCGTACAACTGGCCCGAGCGCTTTCGTCCATTTCTCGGGCAGATGCGCGTGCGAGTGGGGCTCGGGCCGAGTGGGCAGGCGGCGGGCGAGCGACGCGCGATTCAGGTGCCCGATGTGTTCGCGGATCCATCGCTCGCGGATTGGCAGGAGGTCGCAACGGAGCTCGGCTTCCGCGCGCTTGTCGCGCTGCCGCTGCAGACGCCCGCGCGCGTGCTCGGCGCCGTCACCTTCTACTTCACGAAGCCTGGACATCTCGCGGTGGAGGAGCGCGGCCTGCTGCAGATCGTCGCCGATCAGATGGCGGCAACTGCGGAGAAGGCGTCGATGATCGATGATCTTCGTCGCGCGAATGGCGCGCTCCTCGAGTCGAACGCGCAGCTGGAGCAGCAGTACGTCGCGGTGATGGAGGCGCGCAGGCTGAAAGACGAATTTCTCTCCAACATCAGCCACGAGCTCCGCACGCCGCTCACCGCGCTGCTCGGCTACGCGTATCTGCTGCAGGAAGAGTTGTCAGGGCCGCTCACGAACGATCAGCGCAACACGCTCGCGCACATGACGAGTTCGAGCGAGCGGCTGCTCGTGTTGATCGAGGATCTGCTCGAGCTCACGGCGCTCCGGCGCGGCGAGGTGCGCGTGCAAGTGGAGCTGTTCGATCCGCGCGCCGCGCTCGAGGCCGCGCTCGCGGCTACGGCGAGCGAACGGCCGGAGGGCCTCAAGCTGCATACCGAGATTCCCGATGGGCCGCCGCGCTGGATTCGCAGCGACCGTCAGAAAGTCGTCAAAATTCTGTCGAAGCTGCTCGGCAACGCCTATAAGTTCACCTCGAAGGGCGAGGTGCGCGCGACGGTGCAGGTTCTCAACGATCTCGCGCGTTTTACCGTAACGGATACGGGAATCGGGATCCCCTCCACCGCGCATCAGCTCGTATTCGACG
>PLMM01000049.1 GCA_003142495.1 Gemmatimonadota bacterium
CAGGTGCAGAGCCGCATCAAGGAGCTGGACCGGATCGAGAGGATCGAGATTCCGCCCCAGGAGAAGACCATCCGCTTCACCTTCCCGCAGCCCAAACCCAGCGGCAGGGTGGTCACGGAATTCAAGAACGTCGCCAAAAGTTATGGCGACCACCAGGTTTTCTCCGAAGTGGAATTCATCATCGAGCGCGGCGACCGGGTGGCCCTGGTCGGAGTCAACGGCGCCGGCAAATCGACGCTCATCAAGATCCTCGCCGGCGCGGAACCGGTCAGCGCCGGCGAGTACACGCTCGGGCACAACGCCCAGCCCGACTACTTCGCCCAGGACCAGTACAAGGAACTGGACCCCAACGCGCGTATGATCGACGACCTGGCCACGGTTGCGCCGCGCGCCACCAATACCGAACTGCGCAGCATCCTGGGCTGTTTCCTGTTCTCCGAGGACGACGTCTTCAAAACCATCGGCGTGCTCTCCGGTGGCGAGCGCAACCGCTACGCCATGGCCAAGATGCTGGTGTCGCCGGCAAATCTGTTGCTGCTCGACGAGCCCACGAACCATCTCGACGTCGATGCGATCGAGTGGCTCGAGAAATTCCTGATCGAGCACGGCACGACGCTGCTCTTCGTCACGCACGATCGCGCCTTCCTTCGGCACGTGGCGACGCGAATCGTCGAGCTGGATCGCGGTAAGCTCGCGGACTGGGGCGCGAGCTACGATCTCTATCTCGAGCGAAAGGAAGCGTCGCTGGCGGCCGAGGCGCGCGAGTGGGAGGAGTTCGACAAGAAGCTCGCGAAGGAGGAAGTGTGGATTCGCACCGGCATTCAGGCGCGTCGCACGCGCAACGAGGGACGCGTGCGCTCGCTCGAGGCGCTGCGCGTTGAGCGGGGGGAGCGTCGCGAGCGCCAGGGAGAACTGAAGCTGCAGGCGCAGGAGGCCGAGCGATCGGGGCGGCTCGTGGCGGAGGCGAAGAGGGTGAGCTTCGCGCGCGGTGACAAGCCGATCATCGTGAACTTTTCGACGACGATCACGCGCGGCGATCGCGTGGGGCTCATCGGGCCGAACGGCTCGGGGAAGACGACGCTCCTGCGACTGCTGCTTGGCGAGCTCGCTCCCGACACCGGCACGATACGCCTTGGGACGAATCTCGAGATCGCGTACTTTGATCAGCTGCGCGAGGAGCTGGATCCCGAGCGCACCGTGTTCGAGAGCATCGCCGACGGCGCCGAGTTCGTGGAGATCGGCGCGAATCGCAAGCACGTGCTCGGCTATCTGCAGGATTTTCTCTTCCCGCCGGATCGCGCGCGCACGCCGGTTCGTGCACTCTCGGGCGGCGAGCGCAATCGGCTGTTGCTCGCGCGGCTCTTCACGCGATCGTTCAACGTGCTGGTGCTCGACGAGCCGACGAACGACCTCGATATTGAAACGCTCGATCTCCTTGAGGAGCTGCTGCTCGAATTCTCCGGCACGCTGCTCGTCGTCAGCCACGATCGCGAGTTTCTGGATCACGTGGTGACGAGCACCCTCGTGCTCGAGGGAAAGGGGCGCGTCGGCGAGTACGTGGGGGGCTATACGGACTGGGTGCGGCAGCGCGCTGCGGCGAGCGAGATTGCGGCGGCGAGCAAGGCGCCACCCGCGGCTGCGAGCACTGCGAAAGCTTCAACGGCGAAGGGTGCGCGCAGCGAGAAGAAGCGCCGACTCTCGCTCAAGGAAACGAGCGAGCTCGCCTCGCTTCCCCATGCAATCGATGCGCTCGAGCGCGAGCGCGAGTCGGCGTACGCGTCGCTCGCGGATCCGGCGCTGCTGCGCGATGGTGCAGCGATCAGTGTCGCGAAGGCGCGCATCGCTACGATTGAGGCCAGCATTGCGAAACAGCTCGCGCGCTGGGAAGAGCTCGAGACCATCGCCGCTGGCTGAGTCCTACGGTGCGCGCTCCACGCGAATGCCCAGCGTGTAGTCGCCGTTCAGATAGTCGACGCGCGACTGCGGCGCAGGAATAGGCATCTACATCGAACGACTCACATCGTCGTAATGTCGTTGCAGGTCGCCGTGATTTTGAGCGCAATGCCGTCCTTCGTCTTCCCTGCGCCGGACAGCTCCATGCTCTTGCCCTTCGCCGTGAACGCGACGGGAACGTTGGAGACGTCGTACGTGGCCGAGCCCTTCCCGACGCCGATCGAGACGGTTAAATCGCCCGTCTTCGGCCCCGCGACATCTGGGTTGTCGACCTTGATGCCGCCAGCCTGAAGTGCGCGGGCACCAACCGCGTCAAAGTCCCTGAATGATGCAGCAAAGAATTTTTGGGGCTTGGCGTTGAGGCACATCACTTCGGCCGCCTTCGCGCTGTAGGTGCCCGCGAAGGGTCCGTTTCCGACGACGATGGTCCACGGATTCGGTGCGGCGTGCGGGCGTGCAGCCGCGAGCGACACGGCGCCTGCAACGATGAGAGCAGAACGAATGAGCTGCTTCATGCGGACGATCCTCCAGAGTCAAGGATTGAGATGGACTTCCTAAGCTATCTCTACAGGCGCTCCACCGCGGCGCGAATCAGCTCGACGGTTTCCTCGAAGGTCGCGCCCGACGTCTTGTACTGTACGGTCAACATCTTGTCGCCCTTGAGCGCGTGGAGCGCGCCATCGGCGCCGATCGAGAGCGCGTCCCACTTTCCCTCGAGCGTATCGGGCGCCTGCGTGCCGCCCGTCTTCGCGGAGACCAGCGCGTTGACCCCGCCCATCATCTTGAAGAACTCGGCGCCGTGCCTCAGCATCGGCGTGATCACGAGCGCGCGATGCTTGCCGCTGTAGTACGCGCAGCTCGCACCCGATCCGAAAACGAGCGCGCTGTTCTTGCTCGCCTGGTACGGCGCTATCGGCAACTTGCCGAGCACCTTCTCGGCCTCCGCTCGGGTGACCAGCGCGCACGGATCGGGAACGTGGGGAGGCGTGGTCGGATCCGCTGGATCGTTGGTGAACGGCGTATCGGGGATGTGATCGAGCATCGCTCCCGCGAGCGCTAGGCCCGCCTTGTCGTGCCCGATCGGCGTCACGAATTGCACGGCTATCCGACCCGCGCGCGCGGCGGTGAGCCCGCCGGGAATCTGGCTGACGAAATCCCAGCGACCATCGATGAGTGTGTCGCGCTTCGCCTCTTTGGTGCCGCTCTTGAGCTCCGCCTCGACGTTCCCCATTCCGGCGAATGCCGTCTGCATCGCGCCGGATTCGTCAGGGGTGAGCTCGATGGCCACGCTCTGCGCCATCGATCCCTGCGGCCGCAGCTGATACTGGCACGCCCCGCCGTTCGACTGCGGAACCACAGTCTCCGTACTTCGCACCCGCACTGGCTCCGCGATCACTGAATCGCCGAGCGCCTTCTGCGCCTCGGCGCGCGTGATCCAGCTGCAGGGATCGCGCTGCGTGCTCTGCGATGGGACCTGCGCGGCGCGCGTCGGCTGCGAGGATGCCTTCGCGTTGTCGGCGGACGGAGTGGCGGCGGAGTCGCCGCCACACTTTGCGGCCGACAATACGGCGATACCGGCAACGATCGTTGCGACGCGATGCGCACGTAAAGGCATACGATCACTCAGGCGTGCTGCTGAAGAGAAATGACGGGCTCTGCGGTTGCAGTATGCGACATCCCCGCCCCGAGCGCAACGCGTGGCGGTCCCGTGCTTGCACAAAGGGAGTGGGAAACATTCTCGCGATTGCGCAACGACACTGAGTACGCCAGTCACGCCGGAGGAGAGTGAATCATGTGCAGAAACATCAAGACACTCGCGAACTTCTCGCCGCCCGCAAATTGATTCAGTCACTCGAGACCAACGCCGCCCCGCGCGATCGCGGCGAAGAAGCGCAAAAGGCGCGGGAGCGGTCGCAGAAGCGCTTCGCCTAGGCGAGGCGCCTCCGCGTTCGTCGCCCTACTGCGCCGCGGCCAGCGCCTTCACCGCTGCAGACAGCTTCTGCACCTTGGCACCATCGCTCGCGCCGCTCGCATCGCCGTCGATCTGCGACGCCAGCTTCGTCAGCGACGTGCCGCGCGCGGAGCCTGACTCCTTCTCCGCGCCCTTCAGCGCGGCGCGATCCGCGGCGATCTTGTCCGCCGCCAGACCGTGCGAGCGCTCGAGCTGATCGAGATACGCGCCCGCCAAAGCGAACGTCGCCGGCCAGACGATCTTCCGCTGTCCCTGCGTGTTCAGGTACTCCCACTTCACCGCACTTCGCCGCATCGATCTCATTCTGCGAGATGAAGGCGCTCGGCGTCAGCTCCACGATGTCGAGCCCGCGCGAGATCTCCGAGCTCACCATCACACCGTTGTACCAGTACACCGACCACGATCCGCCACTCGCCATGCGCGTCGAGTCCACGGGGCCACGATCGAAGAACGCGATCTCCCTCGGGTGCGCGACATCGGTCCAGTCGAAGAGCGAGATGCCGCCCTGGTACCACGACTGAATCATCACATCACGTCCCGGGATCGGAACCAGTGAGCCGTTGTGCGCAACGCAGTTCTCGAACTTGGTCTGCGGCGCCGGCATCTTGTAGTAGCTCTGGAACTGCAGCTTGTCGTCCACGATCGTGAAGAGCGCATCTGCGCCCCACTCGTGCTTGTCGGTCGAGCGGCACTTCGGCTGTCCACCGCCGCCCCATTCATCGCTGAACAGCACCTTGGTGCCGTCGTTGTTGAAGGTCGCCGAGTGCCAGTAGGAAAAGTTGGAATCGGATGCTGCGGCGAGGCGCACGGGGTGCGCCGGATCGCGAATGTCGAGGAGCAGCCCGTAACCCTCGCACGCGCCGCCGGCCAGGCCGATCGCCGGATAAACGGTGATGTCGTGGCACTGCGTCGGGCCGGCGTTCGGGTTCGCGGGTGGCGGACCGATCATCGCCGCGATCATGCCGGGGATCGCGGCGCGCACTGCGGCGCTGTCGGCGGCAGTGGCTGGTCCTGTTCCGCCGCGCGCCTTCACGATGCTGTCGAGCAAAGGTTGAACAAAGCGCGGTCCGAGCACCTGCTCGCGATTGCGGATCGTCGCGGTGAATCCGCCGCGCGCCTTCGCGTCTGCGACTGCCTTCGCATTCTCTGCGATGTCCATGGCGGCCTCTCCATGCTTTGCGGGCGCCGTGAGGTCATTGAAGATGCGCGGCGAGCTGACGATCGCGGCCTGCTCCGGATGCGCAAGCGGCACCTTGATCACCTCAATGCGGAAGAGCGCCGAATTCGGATCCTGGTCGGGCGTGGCGCTAACGCAGCCCGGGAGCTCGTTCGGCGAGCGAATGCGCGACGAGCCCGAGATGTAGATGTAGACGTTGTCCGGATCCTTCGGGTCGACCAGCGCGGTGTGCGTGTGCGAGCCGCGGCACGTCTGCACGTTGCCGACGTTCTTCGGATTCGCGATGTCGGTGATGTCGAAGATGCGGAGTCCGCGCAGGCGGTCCTTGCTCACCGTGTCCTTCACGCCTTCGCCGCCGCAGTCGAGCCGCCCCGTGAGCCCTTCGCCCGACACGAACAGCAAATTCTTATAGACCGACACGTCGCTCTGCGACGCCGGGCAGTAGTACGCCGTCTTGAGCGTCGGATGCGCGGGATTCGAGATGTCCCAGATCTGGTAGCCGGCGTAGCTCCCCTGAATCGCATACGGTCCCGTGAAGGCGAGATCGGAATTCGTAATGCCCATGAATTTCGCCGACGGCTGCGTGCGCGAGACGACGCGCAGATTCCACGTCGCTTCCTGCGCATCCATCAGCCCCGC
>PLMM01000339.1 GCA_003142495.1 Gemmatimonadota bacterium
CGCGTGCGTCCGGGGCTTTCCTCGATCCCGCTTCGGTGCGGCGCACCATGCTCGCCAACGGGCTCACGGTGCTCCTGCGCCGCGACGACAGCGCGCCGGTGGTCGCGATCGTCACGCACGTGAAGGCCGGCTACTTCGACGAGAGCGATGACGTCGTCGGGATCGCGCACGTGCTCGAGCACATGTTCTTCAAGGGCACGCTCGCGCGCGCCGTTGGCGAGATCTCCAAGGAGACGAAGGCCGCGGGCGGCTATCTGAACGCGGGCACGATCTACGATCGCACGAGCTATTACACTGTTCTCCCCTCCGCGAGCTTCGCGCGCGGCCTCGACATCCAGCGCGATGCGTACGCCGATTCCGTCATCGATGCGGCGGAGCTGGCGAAGGAGCTCGAGGTGATCATCCAGGAGGCGAAGCGCAAAGCGGACAATCCATCCGCCGTCGCCTCCGAGACTTTGTTCGAGTTGCTCCACGACGTACATCGCATCCGCCGCTGGCGGATAGGCCGCGAGCCCGGACTTCGCCGGCTCACGCGGGATGCTCTCGTCGGCTTCTACCGCAACTTTTACCGGCCGCGCCAGACGATTCTGAGCATCGTCGGCGCGATCGATCTGGATAGCGCGCAACGCGAGGTCGAGAGGCTGTACGGATCGCTGGCCGATGTGCCCGTGATTCCAAACGTCGGCCCGCGCGAGCCCGCGCACGCGGAGTTCCGCTATCGCGAGCTCGAGGGCGACATCACCCAGACACAGCTCTCTTTCGGCTGGCGCGCGCCGGGCTCGCTGCACCCCGACACGCCGTTGCTCGAGCTCGCGGGGACGATGCTGGGCAGCGGGCGCGGCTCGCGCCTCTATCGCGCGGTGCGCGAGCGCAAGCTGGCGACGTCGGTGTCGGCGTACGACTACACGCCAACCGAGGTCGGCGTCTTCGTCATCCACGCGGAAGGACCGCCCGAGCACACGATCGACGCCGCGCGCAACGTGTGGGCGCAACTCGCCGATGTCCGCGCCAACGGCTTCTCGAGCGACGAGCTCAATCGCGCGCGCCAGCTGCTCGAGGCGCGCTTCGTTCGCCGCCTCGAAACCATGGAAGGGCAGGCGAACTATCTCGCCGAGTGGGAGGCGCTCGGCGACTGGCAAATGGGCGAGCGCGAGCTGAATCGGCTGATGACCGCGAGCGCCAGAGAGGTGAGCGACGCCGTGCGCCGCCATCTCGACGAGAATTCCGCCGGCGTAATCGTCTATCGCCCGCGCACATCGCCCGCGCTCGCGAGCGATGCCGCGGCGATGCTCGCTCTCTTGCGATCTCCCGGCGCCGCGCCGCTCGCACCGGTGCCCGCACCGAAGCACGTCGCGCCCGCCTCTATTTCCCGCGCACGGTTCGAGCGCGAGGAAGGGCGCGTGCGCGTGTATCGCACGGAGTCGAACGTCCCGATCCTCGTGCTGCGGCGCCCTGGCGCGCCGCTCGTGCAGCTCGGCGTGCACGTCGCCGGTGGTGCGACGCAGGAGCCGGCGTCGCACGCGGGGCTCACGTCGCTGCTCACGCGCACGTCGGTGAAGGGCACGCGCACGCGCTCCGCCGCGCAGATCGCCGAGGATGGCGAGCTGCTCGGCGGCTCGGTGAGCGGTGGGGCGAGCGCGGAGAGCTTCAGTTGGGGGATCTCCGTGCCGGCGCGCCACACGGGTGCGGCGCTCGAGCTGCTCTCCGATGTCGTGCAGCACGCGACGTTCGAGCCCGTGGCGCTCGAGACGGAGCGCACGCTCGCGATCGCGGATCTCGAGATGCTGAAGGACGACATGTACAGATATCCGCTGCGGCTGCTCACGGCCGCGGCGTTTGCGGGACATCCGTTCGGCGTGCCCGCGTCGGGCACGGAGGAGTCGCTCGCCGCGGTGAGCGCGGACGATGTGCGCGATTGGCATCGCTCGCACGTGCTCGATGGCTCGAGCGTGATCGCGATCGTCGGCGACGTGGATGCGGATGAGATCGCGGCCATCGCCGCCGCGCGCTTCGCCGGGCTCACGTGGCGCGAGCTCGCACCGCTCGCCGCGCCCGCGTGGCCCGGCGCGCCGATGCTGATCGCCGAGTCGCGCGACAAGGCGCAGAGCGCGCTCGCGCTCGCATTCCCGTCGCCCGCGCGCGAGGAAGACGCGCGCATCGCCGCGGAGCTGATCGCCGGCGTCGCGAGCGGTCTCGGTGGACGCTTCTTCGATCAGCTGCGCGATCGCCAGTCGCTCGCCTACACCGTGAGCGCCTTCACCTCCGAGTGGCGCAACGCGGGCATGTTCATCTCCTACATCGCGACGGGCCCGGAGAAGGAAGAGATCGCGCGCGTGGGGCTGCTCGCCGAGTTCGCGAAGCTGCGCGACGAGCCGGTGACGGGCGCGGAGCTCGCGCAGGCGAAGGAGTACGCGATCGGCACGCACGCCATTCGCTCGCAGAGCGGCGGCGCGCTCCTCGGTGAGCTGATCGAGGCGTGGCTCTTCGGCCGCGGCCTGGGCGAGATCGACGAGCACGACGCGCGCATCCGCCGCGTGACCGCGCGCGAGATGCAGGAGCTGGCGAATCGCTACTTCGACGAGCGCGCGCTGGTGCAGTCGGTGATCCGCGGCGCGGGGCGCAGCGTCTAGCGTCTGGCGTCTAGCTACTACGGCGCCGCGTTCTCGCTCAGCACGCGGATCGCGCGCGCGAGCGTCGCGGCCGCGGGTCGCACGCGCCCGCCCGGCGCACGAAGCCCGATCGGTGTCCCGTAGTCGCTCGCCTCGAGCACGATCACACCCTTCACGGCGCGCCGGCTCGTTGCCCACGCGAGCGTTCCCCAGATCGCGCTCGCCTGACTCACCTCTCCGTGCGCCATCGGCAGCCCGCCGGCCTCGAGCACCCAGTGCTCCTTCGGCTCGGGATAGCTGTTGAGCCAACTGTCCGCGGTGCGCATGTGCGCGTCGAGCGTGGCCGCGCCGCCGAGCCAGGGGAAGAGTGTGAAGCCGATCGCGTCGACGGGAGAGTTCGGCGCGGCGGCCCACGCGTAGAGGGCGCTGTCCCGCGCGCCGAAGCCGCCGACGTGTGCGAGCACGCGCACCTTCGGATTCGCCTGGTGCGCGATCAGCGCGGCGTGCCGAAAGTAGGCGATCCAGAGCGCGATCGGGATGCGGCCGAGTGCACGCGATGCGGCCCCGTTGGGATCGATGGCGGGGACGATGAAGTCCGGATGCAGCGCGCGCACGATGCGCGCGAGATCCGACGCGCGCGCGTCGAAGTACGCGGCCTGTTGCGCGGGCGCGGGCCTGGGCTCGTTCGAGAGGTCGAGCGCGATGAAGAGCTGGCGATCGCCGCGCTGGTCCGCGAGCGAGTGCGCGAGCGAGTCGAGCGACACGTTGCTCGTTCCCTCCGGCGCTACGTAGACGGCGAGCGCCTGCGCACCGACGGTGTCCGCGAGGTCGAGATCGCCCTCGAGCGCGAGCGGCGGCGGCCCGCTCGTGAGCGTCGGGAAGATCTTGAGGCCGATCGCGAAGTCGCTGTCGGCGCGCTCGGTGAGCCGCTGGCTCGCGTAGTTCGCATAGCTCCGCACCGCCTTGGTCGCCGACGGCACATCGAGCACGATGATCGTTCCCCAGATCGCCGCGAGCACGGCGACCGCGGTGCGGAGCACGGTGCCGGCGCCACGATGGCCGGGCGTCGGCGGCGCGACGATCGGGATGTGGAGGAAGTACGGCAGAAAGAGTGCGAGCGGACTCGCGCTGTACGCGAGCGAGCTTGCGTCGGCGGCCGAGAGCGTGAGGATGGGCAGCGGCACGTCGTAGCCGCGATAGATGGCGTAGCGCGCGACGGCGACGACCGCGATCACGATGTCGTAGCCCGCGATCGGCGCGCCGATGAGCGGCGCGACCGCGCGCTGCGAGAGCGCGTACGCGGCCTGGATGGCGATCACGATCGCGGTTGCGGGCCACACCCACGCCAGCGTGTAGAGCGCACGCCCGGTGAGCACCGACGTCGAGACGAGCAACACGGTGAGGGCAGGGAGGAGCAGCAGCCCGCACAGCGCGCACAGAAAGGCCATCGAGCGCTGCGTGGATTGCAGGCGCGCCGCGCGGCCGGAGATCGTGAGATTCCAGATGATGACGAGCGCGGAAAGCACGAGGTGCGCCGTGGCGAGCTGCGCCGGCGCGAGGAGTGTGCTCATCCGCGCGCGCGAACCTCGCTGCGCAGCTCCTTCGGCGCGAGGCGGCGGGTGAAGACGTCGAGTGCCTTCTGCGCGTCGCGCGTCGCGGGGGCGAGAATGTCGAGCAGCAGCGTCTCGCGATCGGGAAGCGTGCGCAGCGTGATGTGGCAGGCGTCGAGGAAGAGCACCGCAGCGACGCCGCCATCAGGGAGCTGGCGCACGACCGGCGCGCCGATGATCGAGAAGCCCGCGGCGCTCGCCGCCGCGATCAAGAGCCCCGTGAGCCCAGACGCATCGCGCAGCGCGGCCGCCGCGACTCCGGTGAGGTCGGCGATGACGTGCGTGAAGGCCCCGGCCTCACTGTGCGACTGCATCTTCGTCATCGCGATCCGCCAATCATCGACGGGAGCGCCCAGCTCGATCGAACGCTACTGCTTCGTGAGGCTGAGCTCTGCGAAGTTGTCGCTGCTATTGAAGACCGTTCCGGAGACACTGTCGGGCGTGACGTACGTTCCCTCGTAGTACTGGGGGTTGTTCCCGCCCGTCGAGCGCATGGTGAAATGGAGAGGCGTCGCAGTCCCGCTGATCGTGAAGGAGAGATCGCCGCCGGAATCCGCGATCCACATCCCCGTGCCCGAGACGCTGTTCCCGCTCTGCGCCGCGACGATCGTGAAGTTGAGGCCGTGCGTCGCGCCGACCCACGTTCCCGCAAACGAGTCCTGAGGCGCCGTGACGTCACTGCCGCAACCCAGCAGCGCGATCACGGGCAACACGAGCGTGATCATTCGCACTTGAAAGCCTCCGACAAAGATGCCTTAACATGTCGAATGACGGCGACGAGCGCAGCACCTGATGCCCACTCTAGAACATCGAGAGCGCGAGGAACGATCTGAGCGAATCGTTCGTCGCGCGCAGGCGCCCGCTCAGCATCCGCACCACCGCCCACAGCACCTTGTACCCGAGATCCCGATTGAACTCGAGCAGCATCTCGAACTCCGAGCGCGAGATCGTCAGCACCGTGGTGCCCCCGTGCGAGATCGCGTCCGTGGACCGCTCGCTCCGGTCGAACACCGCCATCTCGCCGAACATCGCGCCGCGCTTGAGCACGGCCAGCGCCTCCTCACCCGCGCCCGGAATCTGACGGCTGATGCGCACGCCAC
This sequence comes from Gemmatimonadota bacterium, assembly GCA_003142495.1. Classification (GTDB taxonomy): domain Bacteria; phylum Gemmatimonadota; class Gemmatimonadetes; order Gemmatimonadales; family Gemmatimonadaceae; genus FEN-1250. The sequence goes on from PLMM01000339.1 coordinate 5,320, forward strand.
CTTCCACGATGATGAACAGACGATTCCCCGGCTCACCCTCGTGGAAGATGTACTCCCCCGATTCGTAGCTCTTCGATTCGCACAGCTCCGCGATCTTCCCGAGCTCGTCGGCGGTGAGCGCTGTGAACAGCGGAAGGGGGCGAAGGAGCTCGAGAGTGGCGGACATGCTCTATGGACGAGTGAAGCAGGGCAGATGGTTCTATGGACGTCTCACGCGAAGTCGGAAACACCGGCACGCCCCACCAGGTCAGGTGAGCCCGACCCGCTTCACGAGATCATCGTAGCGCGGATCGCCGCGGAGCGGTCCGTACCCCGGGTCGAGCTTCAGATACAGCAGTCCTGCCGACCTCGCCTGATACGCACGCTCGAGCGACGCGAAGGCCTTGTCGAGATCTCCCATTGCCGCATAGCCGATTGCGATGATCTCGCCTCGGAGATACTGCCGGTGCGACTCCTCTTCCAGCCGCGCAAGAATCGCTGCCGCCTCATCACGCTGACCGAGCGCGGCGAGCGCGCGGACGATGAGCGCGTCCCACGCTCGTGGCGCGCGTTCGAGCGACTGCGCCCGCCGGTACCACGTGAGGGCACTCTGCGCGTCGCCCTTGGCGAGATGCGCCGACCCAACGTAATGCTGGGCGCGATGACAGATCTCGTCCATTTCCATCGTGCGTTCCCCCTGCGCTATCGCGGCATCGTTGTCACCGTCATACAGGAGAAAGCGCGCCAGCCATTCGCTGTAATGAACCGAGAGCGGATCGAGCACGAGTGCTTTGCGCATCGTGTCGATCGCGTCGTGCAGTCGCCCCACCGACGGCAGCATCGTGCCGTGGACGTAGTGCGCCTCGGCGTAATTGGGCGCTAGCGCCACCGCTCGCGCGAGCTGCACTTCCGCGTCCGCGAATTTCCACTCGTGCCAGCCGAGCACCTTGCCAAGTGACGTGATCGCCTCGGCGAGCTCCGGTTCGCGCTGCAGCGCGCGCTCGGCGGCGCCTTTGGCACGAGGATACGCATCGTCGGGTGCTACCCAATCGTCGGCGAGATTGCACCACGCGTCCGCGATGCCGGCGTAGGCACGCGCGAGTGCCGGGTCCTGCAGCAGTGCCTGCTGGAACAGATCAAGCGACCGCCGCAACGCCGGCTCCGAGAGCTTCGCGAAAAAGAACCGTCCCTTCAGATAGAGCGTGTACGCTTCGAGATTCTTGGTGGGAGCGATGACCTGTCCCTGGTCGCTGCCGAGTCGGAGGGTGAGCGCCGCCACGATCGCGCGCGAAATGTCGTCCTGGACGGCGAAGACGTCCTCGAGCTGGCGATCGTACGTCTCGTTCCAGAGGTGATAGCCGCTCTCGACGTTGATGAGCTGGGCGGTGAGTCGGATCCTGTTGCCGATCTTGCGCACGCTCCCCTCGAGGACTGTTGACACGCCGAGCTTCTCGCCGATCTCGCGCACGTCCACTTCCTTTCCCTTGAAGGCGAAGGAGCTGGTCCGCGACGCCACGTGAATTCCGGGCAGCTTCCCGAGCGCGTT
>PLMM01000037.1 GCA_003142495.1 Gemmatimonadota bacterium
TCTCGAGACGGCGCGCCTCAACCAGGAAGGCGTCGTCGCCACCACGCGCACCGACTTCAACGAAGCGAAGCGCAACGCCGATGTCGCCGACGGGCTCGACACCCTGCTCTCGAAGAACGACGTGGGCAAGGCGCACGACAAGGGGATCGAGCTCGAGACGCGCATGCGCATCGAGCAGCAGCGCCTCACGGTGATGTCCGACAACATCAAGCAGCAGATCTCGCTGCAGCAGGATCAGGTCGCGAAGCTGCGCGACATCGTGCGCTACCAGGAAGCGCGCGTGCAGTCGATGAAGGTGCTCGCCGGCGCCGACGGCGTGGTGCAGGACATGGAGCTCCAGCCCGGCCAGTGGCTGCAGGCGGGGACGATGCTTGCGAAGGTCGCGCAGCCCGGAAAGCTCAAGGCCGTGCTGCGCATTCCCGAGACGCAGGCGAAGGACATCCAGATCGATCAGCCCACGCAGATCGACACGCGAAACGGGATCATCGCCGGCCACGTATTTCGTATCGACCCCTCGGCGCAAAACGGAACGGTCGGCGTCGAGGTGTCGCTCGACGGTACGCTCCCCGGAGCGCGTCCCGATCTCTCCGTGGATGGCACGATCGAGATCGAGCGGTTGAAGGACGTGCTCTACGTCGGACGCCCATCGTACGGGCAGGCCGAGAGCACGGTGGGGATGTTCAAGCTCACGCCGGATGGCACCGAGGCGACGCGCGTGAACGTCAAGCTCGGGCGCAGCTCCGTGAACACCATCGAGATCAAGCAGGGGCTCAACGTGCATGACCGCGTGATCATCTCCGACATGTCCGCGATGGACTCGCACGAGAAGGTGCGCGTGCAATGACGCAGGCCGCGCGAAACAGCCGTGGCTCTTCGTAGTGACTGATGTCCGCACCGCGCTCCCGACACTCTGCTGTTCACGCTCTCCCCCGCCCTCACCCCTGCGATCACAATGAGCACACAGCCACAGGCATTCTCCTCCGGCACGACGACACTCGACTCACCGCTGCTGCGCCTCGACGGGATCACGAAGGTCTACTACACGGACGAGGTCGAGACGCACGCGCTCTCGGGGATTCATCTCGAAGTGAAGCGCGGCGGCTATCTCGCGATCGCGGGTCCCTCGGGATGCGGGAAGACGACGCTCCTCTCGATTCTCGGATTGCTGGACACGCCCTCGGATGGGACGTACCTGCTCGATGGCGAGCCGGTCGGAAAGCTGAGCGCGGCCGAGCGTGCGCGGGTGCGCAACCGGCAGATCGGATTCATCTTTCAGGCGTTCAACCTGATCGGCGATCTCACCGTGTACGAGAACGTCGAACTGCCGCTCACCTATCGCGGCATGGAAGGGAGCGAGCGCAAGAAGCGCGTGCACGATGCGCTCGAGAAGGTCGGGATGTCGCATCGCATGAAGCACTATCCGTCGCAGCTCTCCGGCGGTCAGCAGCAGCGTGTCGCCGTTGCGCGCGCGGTCGCGGGCGAGCCGCTGATTCTGCTCGCTGACGAACCGACGGGAAACCTCGACTCGACGAACGGCGAGGCGGTGATGGATCTGCTGCGCGATCTGCACCGGCAGGGCGCCACGATCATCATGGTGACGCACGATCCGCGCTACGCGCGTCACGCGGATCGCTCGATCCATCTGTTCGACGGCTTGATCGTGGAAGATCTCAATCAGGAGCAGGCCGCGCGCGATGAGGTGCAGCTGCGCGAGTCCGGCTTCGAGGTAGGCTGATCATGGAAGCCTTCGTTCGCGATCTGCGCTTTGCGCAGCGCATGCTCATCTCGCGGCCGGGATTCACCGTGCTCGCCGTGGTATGCCTCGCGCTCGGCATCGGCGCGAGTGCGGCGATCTTCAGCGTCGTGAACGGAGTGCTCTTGAAGCCATTGAGCTTTCCGCAGCCCGACCGGCTCGTTGCGTGGGGCTCGTCCAGAGGGAAGTCGGAGGCGGGGGAGCTTTCCGCTCCGGATTTCGTCGATATGCGCGCGCAGGCGACCCGCATGGAGCTGGCGGTCTACACCGACGAAGCCTTCAGTCTCCGAAGCAACGATGCCGCGATCCAGCTGCGCGGAGCGCGCGTATCCTCGAATTTCTTTCACGTTCTTGGTGTCGCGCCGAAGATGGGGCGCGTCTTCACGACCGATGAGGAGCTGCCGCACCGCGGACAGGTGGTGCTGCTCAGCTACGGTGCCTGGAAGAGGCAATTCGGCGGCGATCCAATGATCATCGGAAAGTCCGTGCGTCTCGATGCGAACGACTATACCGTGCTCGGAGTGATGCCGGAGGGCGTCACGTATCCCATTCGCTCGGTCGACATGGACGCATGGGTGCCGCTCACTCTCGCCGGCGACTCGACGTTCGCGCAGCAGCGCGGCGCACATTACCTGTCCGGTATTGGGCGACTCGCTTCCCGCGTCACGATCAGCGAGGCGAAGGCCGAGCTGCAGATGATCTGCACGCGGCTTACCGCGCTGTATCCCGCGGCCGAAAAGGACCGCCAGGCAGGCGTAGTCGGGCTTCAGGATACCATCGTCAAGGGTTCGCGCAGCTCGCTGCTGCTGCTCGCCGGCGCCGTCGCATGTCTGCTGCTGATCGCCTGCGCCAACGTCGCGAATCTGATGCTCGCCCGCTCGACTCTTCGTGCCAAGGAAGTCGCGGTGCGAACCGCGATCGGTGCGAGTCGGCAGGTGATTCTGCGCCAGGTGCTGACCGAAAGCGTGCTCCTCGCTCTCATTGGCGGCGTGCTCGGTCTTCTCCTGGCCGTCTGGGGAACGGATCTCCTGCTCGCAATCGCTCCTCGCGCCATTCCGCGAGTGCACGACATCGCGCTCGATTGGCGCGTCGTCAGTTTTACGGCCTTCGTCACCATTGGAACCGGGCTGCTCTTCGGAATCGCGCCGGCTCTGCAACTGAGCGCCGCGGACCTCACCGGCACGCTCAAGGAGGGTGGCCGCTCCGTCACCGGATCCGGTGGCGCAAACCGGACACGATCGGCGCTCGTGATCGCTGAAGTGGCGCTCTCGCTCGTGCTGCTCGCGGGCGCGGGGCTCCTGAGCGCCACGCTCATCAAGCTGCAGCACGTCGACCCTGGCTTCGATTCGCACAATCTCCTCACTGCCGGGATGTCGCTTCCCGCGGCCAAGTACAAGACCGATCGGAGCCAGACAGATTTCTACGAGCGCATGTACGAGAAGGTGCGTACCACGCCGGGAGTCCTGGGCGTTGCTGCCGTGAGCATCGTTCCGCTGGATGGGAACATGTCCATCATTGGTTTCGCGCTCGAGAACGAGCCGCACGGCGACGACATTGCTCCCGCGCACGGAGAGGCCTCGGATGCGGTCTCGACCGATTTTTTCTCGGTGATGAAGATTCCGCTCGAGGCCGGCCGCTTCTTTTCCGCGCAGGACGACTCGGCGGCGCCACCGGTCATCATCGTGAACGACGCGTTCGCGAAGAAGTACTGGCCCGGTGAGAACCCGATCGGGAAGGGCGTCTTTCCCGGCGATTCGCTGCGCCGCGTCGTGGGCGTGGTCGGCAACGTGCGTCGCGATGCACTCGACAAGGATGCCGCGCCGGCGATGTACATGCCGCATCTCCAATGGCAGGGCTCCGATCTCTCCCTCGTCGTTCGCACCAGGGACAATGCTGCCAACGTTCCAGCCGCCCTGTCGCGCGCCCTCGCCTCGCTCGATCCCGATCAGACCCTCAATCGGGTGCGCCCGATGGAGCTGGTCATCGAGACGTCGCTCGCGCGTCAGCGCTTCAGCGCGTCGCTGCTGGGCATCTTCGCCGTGGTCGCGCTCGCGCTCTCGGCCATCGGCATCTTCGGAGTGATGACCGCGATGGTGACGCAGCGTACGCGTGAGCTCGCGGTCCGACTCGCACTGGGCGCGGATCCGCGCAAGGTGCTGCGACTCGTAATGTCCCATGGTGCGTCCCTCGCCGGCATCGGGATCATGATCGGTTTGTTCGGCGCCTTCGCGCTCGGCCGCCTCGTAGCGGGGTTGCTCTACAACGTAGGTGCGAGCGATCCCGTCACCCTGCTCAGTGTCTCGCTGTTGCTCGCGGCGGTCGCGCTCCTCGCGTGCTACATTCCTGCTCGGCGCGCGACGCGACTCGATCCGATCATCACGCTTCGGGAGGAGTAGCTCCATGCGGCGGCTCTTGGAAGGCAGGCTTCCGTGATCGCAACGAACGGCGATGCGACGAAGGAACGTCCGTCGAGGATTCTCATCGCCGACGACCAGTCCGATGTGCTCGAGGCGCTGCGCCTGATGCTCAAGGGGCGCGGCTTCGAGATCGAGGTCGCGCGCTCGGTGACCGAGATTCTGAGTGCGGTGGAGACGCGCGCGCTCGATGCGATCCTGATGGATCTCAACTACTCGCGCGACACGACCTCTGGCACTGAGGGGCTCGACATCCTTCCGCGCCTGCAGGCGGCCGACCACACGATGGCCGTGATCGTGATGACCGCGTGGGGGAGCGTCGACAGCGCCGTCGAGGCGATGCGGCGCGGCGCGTGGGATTATATCGAGAAGCCGTGGGACAACGCGCGGCTCCTCACCACGGTGAACTCGCAGCTCGAGCTCTCGCGCGCGCTGCGTCGCTCGCAGCGGCTCGAGGGCGAGAACGAGATCCTGCGTGGCGAGGGCGCTCCGGAGATCATCGCGGATTCCCCGCGCATGCGTCCCGTGCTCGAGCTGATGTCACGCGTCGGCCCGTCCGATGCGAACGTGTTGATCGGCGGCGAGCACGGCACGGGGAAGGAGCTCGCCGCGCGCTGGATGCACGCGATCTCTCCGCGCCGCAACCACGCCTTCGTGGCCGTGAACATGGGCGGGCTGTCGGAGGGCGTGTTCGAGAGCGAGCTCTTTGGGCATGTGAAAGGCTCGTTCACGGACGCCAAGACCGATCGCATGGGACGCTTCGAGCTCGCCGATCGCGGCACACTCTTTCTCGACGAGATCGGGAATCTCCCGCTGCATCAGCAAGCGAAACTTCTACGTGTGCTGCAGGCGGGTGAGGTCGAGCGCGTCGGCGATTCGCGTCCGCGGCAGGTGAACGTGCGCGTGCTCGCCGCGACGAACGTGGATCTGCACGCCGAGGTGGCGGCGGGGCGCTTCCGGGAGGATCTGCTCTTCCGCCTGAACACCATCGAGATCCAGCTCCCGCCGCTGCGCGACCGCCGCGA
>PLMM01000039.1 GCA_003142495.1 Gemmatimonadota bacterium
CTTCACGAATATCTGCAGCACTTCGGTCGCCCGGCATTTCGCGTGCGCCTGCTCCTCGCCGCCACGATGTCGCCGCTCTTTGGGCTCTACAGCGGCTTCGAGCTCAGCGAGAACACTCCCGTGCGCCCCGGCAGCGAGGAGTATCTCGACTCGGAGAAGTATCAGATCCGCGTGCGCGACTGGAATGCGCCCGGGAATCTCAACGGCGAGATCAAGCTCCTCAACGCCATCCGCCGCGACAACTCAGCGCTCCAGCGCATGGACAATCTCACCTTTCGCGCGTCGGAAAATCCGCAGGTGCTCTTCTTCACGAAGATGGCACCGGGATGGCGGAACGATCTCCTCATCATCGCGAATCTCGATCCGTCGCGCGCGCAGGAGACCGTCGTCACGGTGCCGTTGGCCGATCTCGGCCTCGATCCCGACTCNNCCGTACGTCGTCGAAGATCTGCTCACCGGCGCGCGCTACAGTTGGCGCGGCGCGCGCAACTATGTTCGTCTCGACCCGAATCTTCAGCCGGGGCACATCCTCCGGCTTCAGCGCTAGTTTCGCGCTCCCGCCTTCATCACACGAGCGATGCCCGATCGATCGACGCCACCCATTTCCGCCAACGANNACAAGGACGCGATCATCTATCAGATCCACGTCAAGGCGTTCCGCGACAGCAATGGCGATGGCTTCGGTGATTTTCCGGGCTTGATTCAGAAGCTCGACTACGTCCAGTCACTCAACGTCAACGCGCTCTGGCTGCTGCCGTTCTATCCGTCGCCGTTGCGCGACGATGGCTACGACATCGCCGAGTACGAGTCGGTGCATCCGCAGTACGGCACGCTCGAGGACTTTCAGCATTTGCTCGACGAGGCGCACGCGCGCAACATCCGCGTCATTACGGAGCTGGTCATCAACCACACGTCGGACCAGCACGCGTGGTTTCAGCGCGCGCGCACGTCGCCGCGCGGATCGCCGGAGCGCGACTGGTACGTGTGGTCCGACGATCCGACGAAGTACAAGGACGCGCGCATCATCTTCACGGACACCGAGGTCTCGAACTGGACCTGGGATCCGGTGGCCGAGCAGTTCTACTGGCATCGCTTCTTCAGCCACCAGCCCGACCTGAACTTCGACAACCCGGTCGTGCTGGCGGCCGTGATCGAGGTGATGCGCTTCTGGTTCCGCATGGGCGTCGACGGCATGCGTCTCGACGCGATCCCGTATCTCATCGAGCGCGACGGCACCAACTGCGAGAATCTCCCCGAGACGCACATCGTGCTGAAGCAGATCCGCGCGGCGCTCGATGCGGAGTTCGAGAACAAGCTGCTGCTCGCCGAGGCGAACCAGTGGCCGATCGATGTGATCCCGTACTTCGGCAACGGACACGAGTGTCACATGGCATTCCACTTTCCGCTCATGCCGCGCATGTACATGGCGATCCGCAAGGAAGATCGCAGCCCGATCGTCGAGATCCTCGCGCAGACGCCGCCGATCCCCGACGAGTGCCAGTGGGCGATCTTCCTCCGCAACCACGACGAGCTCACGCTCGAGATGGTGACGGGCGAGGAGCGCGACTACATGTATCGCGAGTTCGCGAGCCAGGCGCGCATGCGCATCAACGTCGGCATCCGGCGCCGTCTCGCATCGCTGCTCGACAACGGGCGCCGCCAGATCGAGCTCATGAACGCGCTGCTGCTCACGATGCCGGGCACGCCGATCATCTACTACGGCGATGAGATCGGCATGGGCGACAACGTCTTCCTCGGCGATCGCAACGGCGTGCGCACGCCGATGCAGTGGAACGGCGGCTGGAACGCCGGCTTCTCCGACGCCGATCAGCAGGCGCTGTACTTCCCGCTGATCATGGATCCGCCGTATGGTTATCAGGGCGTCAACGTCGCCGCGCAGGAGCGCACGCAGACATCGCTGCTGCGCTGGATGCGCCGGATCGTGAAGGTGCGCACGCAGCATCGCGCGTTCGGACGCGGCTCCTTCGAGATGCTGCTCCCCGAAAACCGCTCGGTGCTCGCCTATCTGCGCTCGTACGAGGGCGAGACGATCCTCTGCGTCAACAATCTCTCTCGCTTCGTGCAGCCGGCGCGCATCAATCTCCAGCGCTTCATTGGCATGGTGCCGGTGGAGATGATCGGCAACATCCGCTTTCCGCCCATCGCGGAAAATCCGTATCTCTTCGCGCTCGGGCCGCACAACTTCTACTGGTTCAAGCTCACCCCTGCCGAAGAGGCGCCCGAGCGGCGCGGGGAGGGCAGACGCTGACGCTCACCGTGGCGGGCGCGCTGGAGAATGCGCTCGCCCCGCACGTGCTTCGCTCCATCGATTCGGCCACGCTCGGCGAGTTCCTTCGCGAGCGCCGCTGGTTCGGCGAGAAGTCGGCACACTCGTTCGACGCGCGCATCGTCGATGTGATTCCCTTGTCGGGCGACGGGCAGCGGTGGGCCGTGGCGCGCATCGAGGTGAAGCTCGAGGACGCCTCGATCGCGAGCTACCAGCTTCCGCTCGCCGTGCGCGAGCGCGAGATGAGTCGCGCGCACGCGCCCGCCGCGGTGCTCGCGCTCGTCGAGAGCGCGGTGGTGAAGGGGCTGCTCTTCGACGCGATAGACGACCCCGCCTTCCGCGCCCGCATCGCGCGCGCGCTGTCGGAGGGTGAGCACTTTCCCGGCGACGGCGCTTCGCTTCGCTCCGAGAAGGTCGCGGCGCGCGGACCGCGACTCAGCGGCGCATCGCATGTGATCGGCGGTGAGCAGAGCAACAGCTCGATCATCTTCGGCGAGTCAGCGATCTTCAAGCTCTTCCGGCGTCTCGAGGGCGGAGAGAGCCCCGATGTCGAGATCGCGCGCTATCTCACCGCGCACACCACCTTCCGCCACACCCCCGAGCTGTACGCGGTGCTCGTCGTCGACCACGATGGCGAGCGCACCGTTGCGGGGATGCTCTCGCGACTCGTCGCCGACGCCACGGATGGGTGGGCGCACACGCTCGCACGTGCGCGCGCCTTCACGCACAGCGACAGTGATCTCGCGAAGGATCCCTTCGCGCCCGAGGCCAGGCAGCTCGGTGCGATCACCGCCGAGCTGCATCGCGCGCTCGCCACGCCCACCGACGATCCCGCCTTCGCCCCGAAGGATGCGACCGCCGCCGACGTCGCGCGCTGGGCCGGCGCGGCGAGGCGATCCGTCGAGCGCGGCTTCGATCTGCTCGAGCGCCTCGCTCCGAAGCTCGACGCGCGTTCGCGCCCACTCGCGCTCGCGCTCACCGGCCGCCGCGTCGAGGCCTTCGCCAAACTCGATGCGATCATGCACTCACTCGGCGGCCCCGCCGCTGCCGGCATCCTCTCGCGCCACCACGGCGACTACCATCTCGGCCAGGTGCTGCGCACCGAGCACGATTGGATGATCATCGATTTCGAGGGAGAGCCCACGCGCCCGCTGGCCGAGCGTCGCGCGCTCAACAGCCCGGCGCGCGATGTCGCGGGCATGCTGCGCTCCTTCGCGTACGCCGCTGCAACGGCCGCGTCGCACGACGATGCGGACCGCGAGCGCGCGGCGCAGTGGGAGACGATGGCGCGCGACGCCTTTCTGCGCGGCTACGGAGACACGAGCGCGCCGGCGCTCATCTCGCTCTTCGAGCTCGAGAAGCTGTTCTACGAGCTCGCCTATGAGCTCAACAACCGCCCCACGTGGGCATGGATTCCGTTGATCGGAATCGAGAAGATGCTCGCATCGAGCGTCAGCTGACCGCGACCGGCACGACGATCAAGCTGACGTATGGCGCCGAGGCGCGTGCGGGCGCGACGCGCTTTGCGGTGTGGGCGCCCAACGCGCACGAGCTCACGGTTCGCGTGCGCACGGGCGCCGCTGCCGGCGAGCATCCACTCGCGCGCGATGAGCGAGGGGCGTTCACCGCGACGATCGATGGCGTGCTCGCGGGTGATGACTACGCCTTTCGCATCGACGGCGGCGACGAGCGCCCCGATCCGGTCTCGCGCTCGCAGCCGCACGGCGTGCACGGCGCCTCGCGTGTCGTCGATCCAAACGCGTTCGCGTGGACGGATCACCACTGGAAGGGGATCGAGATGGCGGACTTCGCCATCTACGAGCTGCACGTCGGCACCTTCACCCCGGAAGGCACCTTCGACGCAATTATTTCGCGCCTGCCCTCGCTCCGCGAGTTGGGCGTCACCGCCCTGGAGCTGATGCCGGTGGCGCAATTTCCCGGCGAGCGCAATTGGGGCTACGACGGCGTGCAGCTCTTCGCGCCGCAGAACAGCTACGGCGGTCCCGACGCGCTCAAGCGACTCGTCGATGCCTCACACCGCGAAGGGCTCGCCGTGGTGCTCGATGTCGTCTACAACCACGTCGGTCCCGAAGGAAATTATCTCGCCGAGTACGGGCCGTACTTCACGAATGTCTATCGCACGCCGTGGGGACCGGCTGTGAACTACGACGGCGCGCACAGCGACGAGGTGCGCCGCTTCATCATCGAGAACGCGTGCTACTGGGTGAGCGAGTTCCACATGGATGCGCTTCGGCTCGACGCCGTTCACGGCATCTACGACTTCCGCGCGGTGCATCTCACCGAGGCGCTCACGGAACGCGTGAAACGCACGGCGCTCGAGCTCGGCCGCCTCGTCGAGGTGATCGCCGAGAGCGACCTGAACGATCCGCGGCTGCTCCGTCCCATCGAGCAGGGCGGTTATGCGATGGACGCGCAGTGGACCGATGACTTTCATCACGCGGTGCACGTCGCGCTCACCGGCGAGCGCGCGGGGTACTACCAGGGCTTCGCCGAGCACGGCGACATCAGCGCGATCGCGGATGCGCTCTCGCGTCGCTTCGTCTTCCAGGGGCAGTACGCATCGCATCGCCGTCGTCAGCACGGCTCTCCGGCCGCCGACGTCTCGGCCGATCACTTCGTGGTGTTCATCCAGAATCACGATCAGGTGGGCAATCGTGCCGCAGGCGACCGGCTCGGCGCGCTCGTCTCGCCCGCTGCGCTCCGGCTGGCGGGCGCGCTGCTGCTGCTCGCGCCGTACGTGCCGATGCTCTTCATGGGCGAGGAGTACGACGAGCCGGCGCCTTTTNNCACGAGGAGTTCGAGTCGTTCGGATGGGCGGGCGAGATTCCCGATCCGCAGGCGATCGAGACTTTCACGCGCTCGCGCCTTCACTACGAGCTTGGAGCGGAGGGCGAGCACGCGGTGCTGCGCGCAATGTATCGCGAGCTGCTCGCGATGCGGCGCGAGGAGCGCGCGCTCCGCCCTGGGGCCGCGCGCATCACGGTGCGGCACGACGCTCACGCGCGCTGGATCGCGATGCGACTCGACGCGCCGGGCGCTCGATCGCTGCTCGCGCTGTTCAATCTCGCCGCCGAACGTCGCGAGATTCCGCTCAGCGATGACGATGGCACCAATTGGCGCGCGCGGTTTGCCACCTATTCTGTTGAACAGGGGGCGCCGATCGGCGGATCGATGGTTGCAATACCATCACTCTCCGCTGCGCTCTACTACAAAGAGGTCGTCTGAATGCGTGTTTGGCCCGGTCAACCCTATCCGCTCGGCGCCACGTGGGACGGAGAGGGAGTCAACTTTGCGATCTTCTCCGAAAACGCGACGGGAGTCTCGTTGTGCCTCTTCGACGCGCACGCCGACGCGACGGAGCGCATCCGCATTCCAATCGCAGAGCGCAGTGATCAGATCTGGCACTGCTATCTGCCGGATGTGCGGCCGGGGCAGCTCTACGGCTATCGCGTTGACGGGCCCTACTCGCCGGAAGAGGGACATCGCTTCAATCCGAATCAGCTTCTGCTCGACCCCTACGCGAAGGCGATCAGCGGCGCGATTCAGTGGAGTGATGCGCTCTTCGCGTACCAGATCGGAAGCGAGAAGGAAGATCTCGAGATGAATCACGCGGACAGCGCGCGCGGCATGCCGAAGTGCGTCGTCGTCGACAACGCGTTCACGTGGGGGAGCGACGCGCCGCCGCGCACGCCGTGGAATCGCACGATCATCTACGAGGCGCACGCGAAGGGGATGACGATCCGCCACCCCGACATCCCCGAAGAGATTCGCGGAACTTACCTCGCGCTCTCCTCCGACGCGGTGGTCGATCATCTCAAGTCGCTCAACGTCACCGCGCTCGAGCTCCTCCCGGTGCATCACTTCGCGGTCGAGCGGCAGCTCGCCGAAAGGGGGCTGACGAACTACTGGGGCTACAACACCATCGGCTTCTTCGCGCCCGATGTGCGCTACGCAGTGGGTGGACTCGGCAGCCAGGTCGTGCAGTTCAAGTCGATGGTGAAGACGCTGCACAACGCGGGGATCGAGGTGATTCTCGACGTCGTTTACAATCACACGGCCGAGGGAAATCATCTCGGGCCGACGCTGTCGCTCAAGGGGATCGACAACAAGGCGTACTATCGTCTCGAGCCCGACAATCCGCGCTTCTACACGGACTACACGGGCACCGGGAACAGCCTCAACATGCTGCACCCGCGCACGATCCAGATGATCATGGACTCGCTGCGCTACTGGGTGACGGAGATGCATGTCGACGGCTTCCGCTTCGATCTCGCGCCCGTGCTCGCGCGCGAGCTGTTCGAGGTCAATCGCCTGAGCTCCTTCTTCGACATCATCCACCAGGATCCCGTGCTCTCGCGCGTGAAGTTGATCGCCGAGCCGTGGGATCTCGGGCCGGGCGGCTATCAGGTGGGCAACTTCCCGATCGGCTGGGCCGAATGGAACGGCAAGTATCGCGACGACGTGCGTCGCTTCTGGCGCGGCGATGCCGGAATGGTGAACGAGCTCGCGTCGCGACTCTCGGGGTCGAGCGACATCTACCAGTGGAGCGCGCGCGAGGCATACGCCAGCGTGAACTTCGTCGTCGCGCACGACGGCTTCACGCTCAACGATCTCGTGAGCTACGAGTCGAAGCACAACCAGGCGAACGGCGAGGACAATCGCGACGGCACCGACGACAACGCGAGCCGCAACTGGGGCACCGAGGGTCCGACGGACGATCGTAAAATCGTAAAGCGGCGCGACAAGGAGATCCGCAACTTCCTCGCGACACTCGCGTTCTCACAGGGCGTGCCGATGATCGCGCACGGCGACGAGATGGCGCGCACGCAGGACGGAAACAACAACGTGTACGCGCAGGACAACGAGATCTCGTGGATGAAGTGGGATCTCGACGATCGCGAGAAGGGAATCCTCGAGTTTGCGCAGCGCATCTTCGCCATTCGCCGCGCGAATCCGCCGCTCAGGCGCCGCTACTTCTTCCGCGGCAAGCCGGTGGAGTCGGGCGCGAAGGAAATGCTCTGGCTGCGCTCCGACGGGCAGGAGATGACGGACGCGGAGTGGCACAACACGAACAGCCACTCGCTCGGGATGCTCATCCGCGGCGAGGCCGCCGACGAGATCGATGAGCGCGGCCGCTCGCTGAAGGGCGACACGCTGCTCCTCATCGTGAACAATCGCGAAGGCGAGGAGACGTGGACGCTCCCGTATCTCGAGATCGCCGGCACGTGGCTGTTGACAGTCGACACCGATCGGCCGAGTATCATCGATGAGCCCGTGAATGAGATCACGATCGCGCCATTCTCCCTCGTGCTCCTCCGCTTCCAGCTGGACGCGCCATGACGGCATCTGCCTCGTCTCCGGCCGCTCTCGCCGGCCTCGACACCGGCGAGATCGGTCGCCTCCTCGCCGGCGACCACGACGATCCGCACCGCATCCTCGGTGCGCACCGCTCGACATCCACGGGCGCCGCCGGCGTCATCCTGCGCGCGATGCATCCGGACGCCGTGCGCGCCGAGGCGCTGCTCGCGGATGGAAAGCGCGTCGAGCTCGAGCGCCTCGCGGGGGGGCTGTTCGGCGCGTTCATCGCCGGCGCGTCGCTGCCGCTGCGCTATCGTCTGCGCTTTCACTTTGGCGGCGGTGCGACGTGGGAGCGCGGCGACCCCTATCGCTTTCTCCCGACCGTCGGCGAGGTCGATCTGCATCTCTTCAACGAGGGGACGCATCGCGAGCTCTGGAACGTGCTCGGCGCGCATCCCCGCGAGATCGACGGCGAGCGCGGCGTCTCGTTCGCGGTGTGGGCGCCGAATGCGCGGAGCGCCGCGGTGGTCGGCCAGCACGAGCAGTGGGATGGACGCCTGCTCCCCATGCGGCGCCTCGGATCGTCGGGGGTGTTCGAGCTCTTCGTCCCCGATGTCGCGCCGGGCACGATGTACAAATACCAGCTCCGCACGCGCGAGGGGATCGCGCGCATCAAGACCGATCCCTTCGCCTTCGGAATGGAGGCGCCGCCGGAGACCGCGTCGTGCGTCGTCGATCTCACGCGCTACGCGTGGAAAGACGGTGAATGGATGACGGAGCGGCCCACGCGCGACAGCACCAAGCTTCCGATGCTCATCTACGAGCTCCACCTCGGCTCGTGGGCGCGCATCCCCGAAAACGACAATCGTCCGCTCACCTATCGCGAGCTCGCGCCGCGCGTCGTCGAGCACTGCCAGCGACTCGGCTTCTCGCACGTCGAGCTCATGCCGGTGATGGAGCATCCATTCACGGGCTCGTGGGGCTATCAGGTGAGTGGCTACTTCGCACCCACGCGCCGCTACGGATCGCCCGACGACTTCAAGTATTTCGTCGACGTGCTGCATCGGGCCGGAATCGGCGTGATTCTCGATTGGGTGCCCGCGCACTTTCCAAAGGATGACTTCGCGCTCCGCCGCTTCGACGGCACCGCGCTCTACGAGCACGACGATCCGCGGCTCGGCGAGCACCCCGACTGGGGAACGCTGATCTTCAACTATTCGCGAACCGAGGTCCGCAACTTCCTCATCGCGAACGCGCTCTTCTGGCTGCGCGAATATCACTGCGACGGGCTGCGCGTCGACGCCGTCGCGTCGATGCTGTATCTCGACTACAGCCGCAAGCCCGGCGAGTGGCTGCGCAACCGGCAAGGCGGGCGCGAGAATCTCGACGCGATCGACTTTCTCCGCGCTATGAACGAGGCCGTGCGCATCGATGCCCCGGGATGCTACACGATCGCGGAGGAATCGACGTCGTGGCCCGGTGTCACGAAGTCGCCGCGCGAGGGCGGGCTGGGTTTCACCTACAAGTGGAACATGGGGTGGATGCACGACACCCTCGCGTACTTCGCGCAGGATCCGCTCTACCGCTCGTACCACCAGGACCAGCTCACCTTCGCGATGGTCTACGAGTACAGCGAGCGCTTCATCATGCCGCTGTCGCACGACGAGGTGGTGCATCTCAAGAAGTCGCTGCTCGAGAAGATGCCGGGCGACTCGTGGCGCAAGCTCGCGAATCTCCGGCTCATGCTCGCGTACATGTACACGCGCCCCGGAAAGAAGCTGCTCTTCATGGGCACGGAGATCGCGCCCTACGCCGAGTGGGATCACGATGTGAGTCTCGACTGGCATCTCGCGGATGAGCCGAGTCACGGCGCCTTTCTGCGCTTCGTACAGGAGCTCGGTGCGCTGTACGAGAGCCACGCCGCGTTCTGGCGCGACGACTTCGAGCCGCAGGGCTTCTCGTGGATCGATATCGCGGACAAGATGAACTCCGTGCTGAGCTACGTGCGCCGCGCCGGCGAGTCGCACGCGATCGTGGTGCTCAACATGACGCCGGAGCCGCGCGCGAACTATCGGCTCGGCGTTCCGAGCGAGGGCGAGTACGACGTGCTGATCTCGTCGGACTCCGTGCGCTTTGGCGGAAGCGGATACGGGCAGGAGGGCGTGCTGCACACCGATCCTTCTTCCTTCCACGGCTATCCGCAGTCGCTCTCGCTCAATCTCCCACCGCTCGGCGCGCTGGTGCTCGCGCCGCGCTAGCCGTGCCGATTCCGCGTTCACCGAATATCGCGGGTACGCCGCTTGCTTGCATGTAGACAAGCCAACGTGCGGTGCAGTCATGAATTCGGAGAGAGCGATGAAGATTCCGCTGAAGCGAGTACGCGATCAGGTGATCGTGATCACAGGAGCGACGAGTGGCATTGGGCTCGCCACCGCAAGGCAGGCGGCGAAGCGCGGCGCGCTCGTCGTGCTGAATGCGCGGGCGGAGGCCGATCTGCAGATAGTAGCTGGCGAGATCAGCGAGTTGGGCGGGCAGGTCGCGTACGCTGCCGGCGACGTCGCGGACAGCGAGGTCGTGCACCGCCTCGCCGACACGGCGATTCGCGAATTCGGCCGCATCGACACGTGGGTCAACAACGCGGGTGTCTCGATCTACGGATTGATCGAGGAGGTCTCGATCGCCGACGCGCGGAGATTGTTCGACACGAACTATTGGGGGATGGTGCAAGGCAGCCTCGTCGCGCTCGAGCATCTGAAGAAAGCGGGCGGTGCGCTCATCAACATCGGGAGCGAGCTGTCGGAGACGGCGATTCCGCTGCAGGGCCACTACACCGCGAGCAAGCATGCGCTCAAGGGCTTCACGGAGGCGCTGCGCATGGAGCTCGAAAAGGAGAACGCGCCAGTGTCGGTGACGCTCGTCGAGCCCTCGGCCATCGACACGCCGTATCCCGAGCACGCGAAGAACTACATGGACGTCGAGCCCACGCATCAGCCGCCGGTGTACGCGCCCGAGATCGTCGCGAACGCGATCCTGCACTGTGCGTCGCATGTGCATCGTACGGTGCGTATCGGCGCGGGCGCGAAGGCGTTCACGCTGATCGAGAAGGTTGCCCCCGTTCTGGGCGATCGCATCAAGGTCGCGTCGGCCTTCGAGGGCAGCCGCACCAACGAGCGCACGCGCGACGAGAACACGCTCTTCGGCGCGCGCCCCGGCGATCCGCGCGTGCGCGGCAAGTACAAGGGTCACGTGATGAAGCAGAGCTGGAGCACGGCGGCTACGTTGCGTCCGATGTCGGCGCTTCTCGCGGCCGCAACGATCGGAGTTGGTCTCGCGTATGCAGTCAAATCCTGGCGTGAGAACTAGCGCACGCCACATCGATTGAACTTTTCGAAAGAACAGTCCGAAAGCGGCGTCACCGAGCGACTCTTCGATCTGACGGTCGCCGGCGAAGTAGTACCCGGCGTCGTGTGGGCGCCCGAGAATGCGAAGGGCCCGCGGCCGCTCCTGCTCATGGGGCACGGCGGCTCGCAGCACAAATTGGGAGGGCGTCTCGCAGCGATGGCGAAGCGCTACGCAACGGACTTTGGCTTCGCCGTTGCCGCGATCGACGCTCCGCTCCACGGCGATCGCATGACGCCGGAAGAGTCGGCACCATACTTCGCGACCCTGAGGGAGCAGCTCGCGCGCGCCGGCGGGATGACCGGCGAGCCCGTGCGAACCACGCTGCGATTCGCCGAGCGGGCGCGGCGCGAGTGGTCGGCCACGCTCGACGCGCTGCAGTCGCTCGACTTCGTCGGCGCAGCGAAGCCCGTCGGCTATTGGGGGCTCTCGCTCGGCGCGTACTTCGGCATTCCATTCGTCGCGAGCGAGCCGCGCATCACGGCCGCGGTGTTCGGTCTCGCAGGGCTCGGCGACTCCACGCCGGATTTCGAGAGAGCGGCGCGGAGCATTCGTATCCCGATCGAGTTCATCTTCCAGTGGAACGATGAGCTGATCCCGCGCGCGGAAGGGCTCGCGCTCTTCGATGCGTTCGGCTCCACGGAGAAGACGATGCACGCGAATCCCGGCGGCCACTTTGGCATGCCGCCATTCGAGGCCGCGAGCTGGGATCGCTTCTTCCTTCGCCACCTCACCAGCCCGTAGATTCCGCGCATCATGCGCTCAGCACATCTCCTCGCGCTTCTCGCGCTCCCGCTCGCGCTCCCGCTCGCGCTCCTCCCCGCGCGCGCGCAAACCACCGCCGCGCATCCGCGCCCGCAACAGTCGCTCGCGCCGCCGACGCACGCCGATTCACTCCGCGGCTCGATCACCCCCGAGCGCGCATGGTGGGACGCGACCTTCTACGATCTCCACACGCGCATCTCGCCTGCCGATAGCACGATCTCCGGCTCCGTCGGCATCAGCTACACCGTGCTCGCGCCCGCGCGAGAGATGCAGATCGATCTCCAGATGCCAATGGTGATCGATAGCATCGAGCAACATCGACGCATGCTCAACTTTCGCCGCGACGGCAACGCGTTCTTCGCATCGCTGCTCGAAGAACAGAAGGTCGGCGACCACGAGGCGGTCATCGTCTACTACCACGGCAAGCCGCGCGCGGCGATTCGCCCGCCGTGGGATGGCGGCTACTCCTGGGCGCACGACTCGCTCGGCAACCGATGGGTCGCGACATCCAATCAGGGACTCGGCGCCAGCGTCTGGTGGCCGAACAAGGA
>PLMM01000362.1 GCA_003142495.1 Gemmatimonadota bacterium
CCGCCGAACTTCTGCACGTCCTCCGTCGTCTCGCGCACGATCGCATCGATCACGTCGTCGACCGTGACGATGCCGAGCAGATGCCCGCCCTCGTCGATCACGGGCACCGCAAGCAGGTTGTACTTCGAGAGCATCCGTGCGACATCTTCGCGATCGGTGGTCGGCGACACCGAGAGCGGAACCCGCTGCGGTCCGACCTCGAGCACCTTTTGATTCCGATCCGCAATCATGAGCTGCCGCAGCGAGACCACGTGCACCATCTTCTGCTGCGCGTCGAGCACGTAGATCGTATAGACCGTTTCCTTGGCGCCACCCACGCTCACGATGTACTGAAGCGTCTGCTCCACCGTCCAGTCACTCGGCACGGTGACGGCTTCCGTCGTCATGATTCCGCCCGCCTGCTCCGGCGGATAGCGCAGCAGTAGCGCGAGCGACTGGCGCGTCGGCGCGTCGAGCGGCTTCGCGAGCCGATCGCGCTCAGCTTGCGAGAGCTCGCGGAAGAGATCCGCCTGCTGATCCGCAGACATCGCCTCGAGCAGCGGCGCTGCAGCGGCAGCATCGATCTTCTGGAAAATCTCCGCGCGACCCTCGAGCTCCGGCTCGTCGAACACCTGCACCACCAGATCGAATGGAAGCGCCTTGATCAGCTGCGCCGCCGCATCCGGATGCAGCCTGCTCAGCGCCTCGGCGACATCCACCGGTCGCATCGACGACAGCATCTCCGCCAGCTCCGCGGGATCGCCGGAGAGCAGATAGAGGAGCTCGGGGGAGTGCGAATCGATCATCTCAGGCCTCTGCGACTTGTGCGGTTGAGAGCCGGCCACCACGCCAGGCGGCCAGCATCCATATCGCCCCCGCCACCACTATCGCGACGGGAATTACCAGTACGCCCTGCTGAATCGAGCCACGGTCGGAAATCCAGCCGATGAGCGTCGGCGAGGGAACATCGCCGAGCAAGTGGATCGCGGAGATGCAGAGCGCCATCGCCGCGGCGCGCATCCCCGGGGGGACCATGTCGATCAGCTTCGAGTTGATCGGCGCGGTGCAGGTAAAGATCAGTAGCTCCGCCGCGAATAACGTAACCAGATACACATTGATGTTGGCAGTCGTGAAGGCAATCCATGCAAGGGGAGCCGCGAGCAGCGTCGTCACCGCCGAGAGCCAGAGATACGCCTCGCGATTGCGGCGGAGGAGCCGGTCGCCGATCCACCCTCCGCCAAGTGACCCCACGATTCCAGTGACCACGAGCATGATCGCGAGCTGGCTATTCGCCACCCTGCTGCTCAAGCCATGCGCGCGCTGCACGAACACGGGCATCCACGCCGCTATTCCGCCCACCGCGAAGGTGTACGCCGCGTAGCCGAGCACCGTGAGCCGGTACTGCGCGTCGCGTAGCAGGAAGCGGTAGCTGTGCAGCGCGCCGGCCGTGCGCCCGGGCGCCATCGCCGTTTTCATGGGCGCGCGCAGACGCAGCAGGAGCCAGCCGATCACGAGCCCCGGCGCGCCCGTCACGAAAAACGCCTCGCGCCATCCCCAGTGAAAGTCGACGAAGCCGCCAATCCCATAGCCGAGCGCCGCACCGACCGGCGCGGCGGCAAAGAAGATCGCGAAGGCACGGCCGCGCACTTTCTCCGAGAAGTAGTCGGCGAGGATCGCTGGGCCGATCGCCGAGTAGGCGGCCTCTCCGATGCCGACGAGCGAGCGCGCACCGATGAGCTCCGGCATCGTGTGCGCGAAGCCTCCGAGCGCCGTCGCCGCGCTCCAGAGAAAGATTCCGCCCGCCACCCATCGCATCCGATTCGCCCGGTCGCCCACGGCGCCGAAGAAGGGAGCCGCGATGAGGTACACGGCGAGAAAGGCCGTCGAGCCGAGCCCGATCTGCGTGTCCGAGGGCGCGAGCGTCGAGTGCTTGATGCTCTCCGACACCGCCGGAAAGACGAAGCGGTCGATGTAGTTGAGCAGGTTCACCGCGGTGAGGATCGCGAGCACTCCCCACGCGCCGCGCTGCTCGCCCTCGTGCGTGCCATCGACGTCGGACATCCCGCTCCCCGGTAAGCGCACGACAATCTGGCCTGCCGCAGCGATATCGGAAAGCGCGCGCGCGTTGCTGCCTGCAGACTCGCCATGTACACTTAGCGCACTTCAGACGCCCGAGGCGGATGCACGTTCTGACCTTTACGCTCCTGACACTCGTGGGGGCGCTGCTCGCGGGACTCGTCGGCGCGATGACTGGCCTCGGCGGCGGAGTCATCCTCGTGCCGCTTCTGACGCTGGGTTTCGGGGTCGACATCCGCTACGCGATCGGCGCCTCGCTGGTCTGCGTGATCGCGACCTCATCGGGCGCCGCAGCGGCGTTCGTGCGAGAGGGGTACACGAACATTCGCGTCGGGATGTTCCTCGAGATCGCGACCACCGTCGGCGCGCTGCTCGGCACCGTCGTTGCGGTGTACATCTCCTCGTCGACGCTCGCGGTGATCTTCGGCGTGGTGCTGCTGTTCTCGGCGGCGCACTCGCTGCGGCAGCGCGTGGAGCACGTCGGCACCACGGAGCCCGGCACCCTCGGCGCACGTCTCCGGCTCGGGTCGACGTTTCCGCACGAGGGGACGATGGTGCACTACGGCGTCGAGCACGTGCCGACCGGCTTCGGGTTGATGTTCGTCGCCGGCATTCTCTCCGCGCTGCTCGGGATCGGATCCGGAGTAGTGAAGGTGCTCGCGATGGATCGCGCGATGCACCTGCCGTACAAAGTGTCCACCACTACCAGTAATTTCATGATCGGCGTTACCGCGGCCGCGAGCGCAGGTGTCTACCTGCACCGCGGCTACATCGACCCGGTGCTCGTGATGCCGGTGGTGCTCGGGGTGCTCGCCGGCGCGACGATCGGCGCGCACGTGCTCGCGCGCGTGCACACGAAGCCGCTGCGCATGCTGTTCACGGCGATCATGGTCGCGCTCGCGCTCGAGATGCTGTACCAGGGACTGACGAGGCAGCTGTGAGCGATCCCATGAACAACCAGCCGCACAAGGATTATGCACTCGAGCAGCGCCTCGGCATGCTGCTCCGCCTCGGCGTCATCATCTCTGCGGCAGTCACGCTCATCGGCGGCATCATGTATCTCGCGGCGCACGGGGCTGCTCCGGCGAGTTATCACGTGTTCATCGGCGAGCCGCCCAGGCTGCGCACGGTGGGTGGCGTGTTCGCCGGCGTCGCGCGCGGCGACAGCGCCTCGGTCATTCAGCTGGGCGTGCTCCTGTTGATCGCGACGCCGGTCGCGCGCGTCTTCATCTCGGTGCTCGGTTTCGCGCGCGAGCGCGACTGGATGTACGTGGGCTGCTCGCTGCTCGTGCTCGCCCTGCTGCTCTACGGCCTCGCCCACGGCGGGTAGAACGCGCTCGCGCTGCGGGGCTAGTGCCCGAACGCCGCGGTGAGCTGCACGTACAGCGCGCGCCCCGGCGATGTCTCGTAGAACTTCCCCGCCGCCGCGTTGATCGCTACCGACGCGATGTAGTGTTTGTCGAAGACATTCTGCAGCCCGATCGACGGCGCGAGCCACGGACGTCCGAAGAGCGCCGTGCCGCCCGCGCGCAGATTCATGATGCCGTAGCCGGCGGCGCTCACCGAGTTCTCGTCGTCGACGTACTGCTTCGACTTTCCCTGCCCTTCGATGGTCGCGAAGAGCGTGCGGTAGTGATACGTGGCGCTGGCCTGCACCTGATGCACCGGAATTCCGGGGATCGTGTTGCCGGCGAGATCCACGCTGTCCACGGTGTACTCGCGGAAGTGGAAGTGGGAGTACGTGTACGACGCGGCGAGCGTGAACGCGTCGACATCGGTTTGTACCGCCGCCTCGATTCCCTGCCGGCGCGTCTTGCCCGCGTTGCGGAAGTAGGTGCGGCCGTTGCCGCCCGGCACCTCGAAGGCGATCAGCTCATCGTGCACTTCGGTGTCGAAGCCCGCGAGATCGTACTGCACGTGCGCGAGCACGATTCCCTTGAGCCCGATCTCGTACGTCGTCGAGAGCTGCGGCTGGAGATCCGGATTGAAGCCACCGGAGCCGTTCGCCTGGTTGCCGAGTTCCGTGGTGGTCGGCGTCTCGAAGGCGCGCGAGACGTTCGCGTACGCGGAGTGCAGCGGCGACAGCTTGGCGACGAAACCGACCATCGGGCTCCACGCGTGCAGCGTGCGATCGCCCGAGTCGTCGGGATTCGATGGCGACACCGGGAAGTTGTCGTCGACCTCGAACTTCACATAGTCGGCGCGAATGCCCGCGCTCAGCGTGTAGCGCTCGCCGAACTGCACCTCGTCGCGCACGTACGGCCCGACGCTCGACACTTTCTCCTGCTGATCGAGCGAGCGCGCGCCCTGCTCGTTGCCGAGATCGACGCACGCGGCAGTGGGCGAGGCGACGCCGTTGCAATTCGCCCAGTTGAAGCGATGATCGCTCACGCCCTGCACGTCGACGCCGATGCTCGCGCGATTGTCGAGCCCGAAGAGCTTGAGCGGCGCGGTGGCGCGCGCGCCGCCGCCCCACTGTCCGCGATTCACGCGCACGATCGCGAAGGTGAGCGGATTGTAGAGGTCGCGCCCGCCACCGTAGATCTGCGCGAACAGCTCGCCCGTGCCCATGAGCGCGTGGCGTGCCGAGAGCCCGGTCTGCACCATGGTGACTTCCTTGCGCGCGTGCTTCCGAACCTGCGACGGATCGGCCATCCACGGCGCGCTGTCCGCCTGCGCCGCGGTGAGCGCGCCGGGATTCTGCGCGGTGGGCTCGTCGATGCCCATCACCTGCAGCTCGAAGTCCGTGCCGCCCGATGTGTAGAGCATGCGCCCGTAGCCATTCGTCAGCCGCTGCGCGGAGTATTCACGATAGCTGTTCGTGGATGTGTGGCCGACGTTCGCGTCGTAACTGCCATCCTTGAACGAGCCGCCGATGACGCCGGTGAAGCGCGACGTCTCGTACGAGCCACCCTCCGAGCGCAGCTGCGCAGCAAAGGCGTCGGTCGGCGAATCGGCGCTTCGAATGTCGATGACGCCGCCAGACGCGTTGCCGTAGAGCGACGCGGCGGTACCGCGAATGACCTCGATGCGCCCGACGGTCTCGAGATCGAGATAGTCGAGAGGTGTCTGGCCGTCGGCGTTGGTGAGCGGCATGCCGTCGCGGAGAATGCGCACGCTGCGCACGCCGAACGACGAGCGCGATCCGAAACCGCGAACCGCAATCCGCACGTCCTGCGACGGATTTGTGCGCGTCGCGACGACGACGCCCGGGAGACCGAAGAGCGCCTGATCCGCCGCGAGATGCTGTTGGCCGGGACGCTGACTGTCGGGACGCACGCTCGTGATCGCGTAGGGAAGATCGAGCACGGAGCGGCCAACATCGCGACTCACCGTCACGACCGGCGCGAGGCGCTGAATGCTGCGCGCCATCGAGTCCTGCTTTGCGCGCGACAGCGCGTCGAGCGCGCGCGCGCTGTCGGTTCGTGCGGCCGTGGTGTCCTGCGCGCGAGCGGTGCACGGGAGCAGGATCGCGAGCGCAGAGAGTAGAGTCCAGGCGCGCAGTCGCGAGGCGAGTGGCGTCATCTATGTCCGTCCGATGTGCAGGGAGTCGCAGCGTGGGTCGCGTACTCCCGAAATGTCGCGAATATGGTGAGTCGGATGCAAATGATGCTGTGTTCGCGCACGCGCGCGCCGCCGTCGTGCGTCCCGCACGTGCGTCAGCGCCGCGTGCGCACGACCGCCAGCGAATAGGGCGGCAGCACGATCACCTCGTCGCGCGTCGAACGATGTCTCGGCGCCTTGTCGNNGATACTGCTCTCGCGAGAACGTCCACTCGTCGTGTAGCCCCAGCTTCGATCCACTGGCGGAGTCGCCCAGAAAGCGCACGCGCACTGCCCGCGCGCGCTCGGCGTCGCGATTCACGAGCAGCACCGCCCACTTTCCGTCGGGGCGCTTCACCGCGAACGCCGAGAGCAGTGAGTCCGCAGCTCCGCCTGCCCCGGTCGGCATCGCAGCGTACAGCGAGTGCGCGCGCGCGCCCAGTTCGAGCCACTCGTGCGTGAGCAGCCGGATCGCGTGATACGCAGCCACCGGATGCCGAATGTCGCGACGGCTCGTCGCGAGAAAGAGCGCGTTGTTCCCCCACGCGTTGCAGCGCGGCTCGCTGTCGAGATACGTCGGCTCGTAGCCGTAGAGATACGCGGTCGCGCCGCCGAGCGAGAGAAAGTGGCCGAGGAGATCCGCATCGAAGAGCGCGCCCTCCACATCCACCTCCGCGCGGCTCGCGAACGCCGAATACCCATACTCGGCGATCACCTTCGGCAGCGCGCGCGGAACTCCCTGCTCTTCCAGGTGACGCATCGCGTCGGCGAGGCGGCCGGGCGCGGATGCGAGCTGCGGCGCCGTCGGCGCGCAGACATCGTCGAAAGGATACCACTCGAAGGAGAGAAAGCCGAAGTCGGCGACGCGATGGCGATATCTTAGTACTGAGATAAATCGTGTCATGAACGGCGCGCCGGCCGAGTCGTCGGGCCACGCCATCATCACCTGGCTCTCGGGACTCTGGAAGCTCGGGCCGCCGAGCGTCGCGTGCGGAGCGGCGGCGTGCAGCGCGCTCGCCCAACGCAGGTAGAGCGATGCGTAATCCTCGGGAGTGACGTACTGCCCGTCGGGCTCCTCGCCGAGCTCCACGCGATCGTAGGCGTAGCCGCGCGAGGCGAGGAAGCGGAGCTCGTTGGCGCCGTCCTCGGGCGTTGAGAAGAGGACGGGCACCGGCACCATCATTGGCAGCCCGTTCGTGAGACCGCTCGCAGCGACGCGATCGAAGCCCGCCTGCTCGAGATCGAGATCGATGTCGGAGGCGCGATGCCACGGATCAGTGGACGACGCGTACGTCAGGCTCTGCGTGGTGCGCGAGGTACCGTGGCGAAGAACGTCGACGAGAGCGCCGCTCTTCGAGCTGGTGCCTACGTACAGCTCGCGGATCGCGTAGCCGGCGGAGTCGCGCGGGTCTCGTGCGCCGGGAAGCGCGGTATGCGAGCTCGCCGTGAACACGAGGCGCACGAAGCGCGTGGCGATCGGCGCGCTTGCGAGCGCGATCCGCTGGATGCCGCCCTCGCTCGCGTGCATGTCGCCGCGCGGGAAGGTCGCCCATCGTCCCGCCGGACTCTCGTCGATGTCGTTGACGACCTCGCCCTTCCAGTACTGCACGCGAAAGTCGGTTGCGTACGGATCGGCCCACGCGATCCGAATGCCGGAAACGGGGGTGACGGAGCCCAGATCCGCGATCACCCACTGCGGATGCGGCGAAGGATCCTCGCGATCGAGCGCGGGGTCGAGATATGGATTGCTCTTCCAGAAGGTGGCGCCGTCGCCGTCGTCGAGTCGGGAATAGCCGGTGTTGTCGGCCTGATCGATCGAGTTCCCGCGCCTGGGGAGGTGATAGCCATGCGTGAGCGTGATCCGCGTCGCGGAGGTGGAGTCGGAGATCCAGTATCCTCGCTCGCGCGCGGAATCGCTCCAGCGGCCGCGGGGGTTCCAGTGCCACGCCTCAACGCCGAGCTCGGTGCGGAGGCGATAGGTCAGACGGCTGAGGCCGGCTGATCGCATCGCGGCTATGTTTTGCGGGGTATAGATGTCGCGCACCGTTCCCTCGCCGTGCCCATCAACGCCCGCCCCAAGGGCCGAGGAGGGGGAGAAGGAAGCAAGTATCGTGGCGCTATCTATGATGACGGTGGTGGCCGCGGGGCGAACGGCATAGTGCGGCGATTGCGCCTGCGCTCCTCCGATGGCGTTGGAAAACGCCAGGAGAGCCGCGACGGCGGCGGCCTGGAGGCGACTCCGGATTCGCGCGGGCAGAACTCTTGCTCGTGAAGTGGCAGACGGGTGGCGCGCGCGCCTCGGGCACGTCACCTGTAAACAATTGATACTCGCCAGACCGTCGTCCGTCGCGATGGTCGTTCGCACTCTTTCGGAGGTTATTCCATGCGGGTACGTCTCGTATTGCCGTTGGTCGCGATCGCCCTTGCCGCCTGCGGCGGCAGCACCAGCCCCACACCGCCGGCGCACTTCTCCACGATCGTCGTCAGCGACACCGGTTTTGCCCCCACGACGCTGACGGTCCAGACGAACACGCTCGTCACCTGGAGCGTCACGTCGGGACTCGATTCGCATGTCATCCGCTTCACCAACAACGTCCCGCAAGGCGGCAATCCGAACAGCAACACGCTCGTCAACGGACAGAGCGCGTCCACGACGTTCCTGGCGACCGGCAGTTATACGTACGACGACTCCCTGCACACGTCGCACACAGGAACCGTCGTCGTTCAGTAGCAACACACCGGCGGGCGCGCCACACGGGTGTCGCTCCGCCGCGTCACGGTCCAAGAAAATCCTGATACGTGAGACGCTGATATGCCTCCCCGGCGCGGACCGCCCCTTCGTCCGCGCCCGGGGTCTGCTGCATGATCTGACGCGTGTTGTAGCCGTAGACCAACCGCCCGCGCGCGTCCACCCAGCCGAAGCCATCGAGATACGAGAAGAAGGCGAACGGCTGCACATCCGCCGCGAGCAGATTCTTCCCCCACTTGTACTGCGCGTGCGCGAGCCCGAGCTGCGCGAGCAGCGTGGGCGCGACGTCGACCTGCGAGCCCACCACCGTCACCACCGTGTCGCGCACCGCGAGCGCGCCGCCGAGCCAGAGCATCGGGATGTGGTAAAGCTGCGATGCGCTCTCACCGGCGGGCGGCGGCAGCTTGGGCAGCGGGTGCCCGTGATCCGCGATTAGCACGACGAGCGTGCTGTCCCACCACTGCTCGCGCGATGCCTGCGCGATGAAGGCGCCCAAGCTGCGATCGGTGTAGATGTGCGCGTTGAGAAATTTCGACTGCTCGCTCGTGCCCTCGATGACGGGCTGCATCGGAACGTCGTACGGCTCGTGGCTGCTCAGCGTGAAGAGCGTCGC
Organism: Gemmatimonadota bacterium; assembly: GCA_003142495.1. Taxonomy (GTDB): domain Bacteria; phylum Gemmatimonadota; class Gemmatimonadetes; order Gemmatimonadales; family Gemmatimonadaceae; genus FEN-1250. The sequence goes on from PLMM01000362.1 coordinate 8,960, forward strand.
GAAGAACGGCCGCTGGAAGGTGCGCGCGTCGGCGAGCAGTCGCGCGAGCACGACGTGATCGTGCGCACCCCACTTCGAGCTCCAGTCCTTGCGATCGAAGTCGTTCTCGCCGACGATCCGGTCGAAGCCGTGCCCGACGAGATACGACTCGAAGTCGGCGAACTCGAGCTCACCGCCGTAGTAGAACGCGGTGTGATAGCCGTCGTGCGCGAGATCGCTGGCGAGCCCCGGGAGCCGCGCCGCGCGCGCGGGCGAGCTCAGAATCGGCGCATTGGCCTGCGCGGGCCAGCCGCTCAGGATGGCGGCGAGCCCCTTCTCGCTTCGATTCCCCGACGCATACATCGCGTCGAAGAGCACGCCGCTGTGCGTGAGCGAGTCGAAGTGCGGCGTGATGTTCGGGAGCCCGCCAAGTCGCTGCACGACCTTTGCGGTGCCACTCTCCCAGATGATGATGATGACATTGGGCTGCTTCACGCGGAGCAGATGCCTGGTCGTACTGTCCGTCGTGTGTAGCAGCGAGTCGACCACCCTCCGCGCATCCGGCTCGCCGATCGCCTGCGCGTAGGGATTCGACGTGCGATAATCGCCAATCGTGAGCGAGTGGAGAAAATTCCACGCGACGTTGAGCCCCGCCTGATTCGCGAAGTCGCTGTGCGAGAAGTAGCTGCTGCTGGGGTTGAGCGGCGTCCACTGCAGGCCGCCGCGAATCGGCACGAGCAGGAGCACGCCCGTGAGCAAGAGCGGCGGCGCGGTGCGCGTGAGCCTGCCGCCTGGCGCCTCTGCCCTGTGCGCATCGACGATTCGTTTGTAGCTGAAGATCCCGATTGCGATGAGCGCGAGGAGCAACAGCACCAAGAGCGCGATCGGCGAGGACTCCGCGCTCGCCGCCGCCTCGCTCGGCGTTCTGAGATACGGGAGCAGCGACGAGTCGACGCGCGCGCCCCACTTCGAGAAGAGCTCGACATCCGTGGTGGCGAGCAGCGCGGCGATGGCGATCGCGAGGTAGCTGTACGCGCGGAATACCGTCGTGAGAGCGCGCGCGGGGACGAGCGGCGCAAAGGCGAGCAGGAGCGTCGGGATGACGGCGAGATAGCTCGCCGCCGATATGTCCATGCGCGCGCCGCGCACGAGCAGCCCCGTGATAACGCCGGCGCCTAGTTGTGCGAACTCGGTGGCGTGGTACGCGAGAAAGACCACGCGGAGTAGCGCGAAGTAGAGGAACCAGAAGCCGATGTAGCGGGCGAGGAAGCGGAGCTTCAAGAGCGGCTCGCCGGGGAGCGGCATGGCGCGGCGCGACGAGGCGCGTTGGGGAGCCGTCATGGCGACGGGAGGGTGGGTGTCGAGGTGAGGGGATAAGGCGCGGTCACGCCATAATTTACGAGTCGGCGAGCGCGAGGTACACGAGGCGGCCCGCGCACGCGCTCGAGCCTCGAGAGGCTTGCGGAATAGTACTTTGTTCCATAAAGTACTCGCAACCGCAATGGAGCTCCCATGACTCACGCCGCCACCTCACTCCCCGACCCCGACCTCCACCCCCACCCCCACCCCGCCCACGCCGAAGNNGGCCGACAGCCTCGCGCTTGCACCCTGGGGCTTCGCGCTCTCCCTCGCCACCCTCGGCACCGCCATCCTCTTCGACGCGAGCGTCGGCATCAACTGGGGGATCTGGATCATCTGCGTCGCCGTCCCGCTCTTCGCGATGATGCGCGAGCGCTTCGGCTCCGTCGGAAGCCCAAGCTTCGTCGCATGCACATGGGCAGTGATCCTCGCTTTCGGCACCGCGGTCACGAGCAACAGCTTCTCGATCGGTCTCCTGCTGTTCGGCACGATCGTCCTCATGGCGATCGCGCTCGTCACCGCCGGCCAATCATCCACGGATGTGCTGCAATTGGGCGCAGCGCTCTATGCGCCCTTTCGCGCGCTCAGCCTGGTCCTCTCCGGCGCGATCTCCGAAGGCGCCAGCACGGCGCGCAATGCACGATCGCCGCGCACCATCGCCATCGTTCGGAGCGCGCTGATCACCGTTCCGCTCGTGACGGGGCTCGTCTTTCTCCTCGCGGAGGCGGATCCGCTCTTCGCCTCCGCGCGCGACGGGCTCGAGCACATCATTCCCCACGACATAATCCCGAAAGCGATCTTCTTCGCCGCCGCACTCGCCGCCACACTCGGCGCATTCGGCGCCGTGCTGCATGGCGACGTCGGCACGCCGGAGGAGACACGCGTGCACGGCGGGATCGTCGGCGCTCCGGAGAGCCGCGTCCTCCTGTCGGCGATCGCATCGATCATGTGGATCTTCGTGGTGAGCGCGGGCGCGGGACTTCTGAAGAATCCGGCCGCCATCGCGGGCAGCGGCATCACCTATGCCGAGTATGTGCATCGCGGCTTCGCCGAGCTCTCGGTGTCGGCGACGCTCGTGATCGGCGTCGTCCTCGCAACGCGTGGCTCGTGGCTCGCGTCCGACGCGTGGGCGCGCCGCCTCGCCTTCGCCGCGATCACGGGCGAGAGCGGGATGATCGCGATCGCCTTCATGCGCGTCGTGCGCTACGAGCAGGCGTACGGATTCACCGCGCCGAGGCTCTATGCCCAGGCGTACATGATCGTGCTCGCATGCATGAGCGTGTTGGCAATCGCCGAGATCGTGCGTGGCAAACAGTCCAGGCGCTTCGCCTTTCACAGCGCGAATGCGGCGCTCGCGATCTTCGCGAGCTGCATATTCGGGAACACCGACGCATGGATCGTTCGACACAACGTCGATCGCTACCAGAGCACCGGGAAGATCGATATCGCCTACCTGACGCGACAGCTCTCCGAAGATGCCACGCCAGAGCTGATCGCGAGCCTGCCACGGTTGAAGGTGATGGAGAACGCAGCGGTGACCGGATGGCTCTGCGACGTCAACTCTCGCAAACGCCCGCGCGATCAGCGCTGGTTCACCTGGAACTATCGCGCTGCGCGAGAGCTCTCGGCGCGGCGCGAGTGGTATCGCGACACACGGTCGAATTGCACGCCACCGTCGTGAGTCGAGGCGCTCGCCGTGCGCTCGTTCAACGCGTCGTGGCCGCGCTCCGCAGCATGAACCAGCCCATGAATGCCGCCACGCACGAGGCGAGCAACACCCCGAGCTTCGCCGAGTCGAGGAGCGCGGCGTCGGCAAAGGCGAGCGCGCCGACGAAGAGCGACATCGTGAAGCCGATGCCGCCGAGGCAGCTCACGCCCCGAAGCAGGCGCCAGCTCACGCCATCAGGGAGGGCGGCGATGCGCGAGCGCACCGCGAGCCACGAGGCCACCGTGATTCCGAGTGGCTTGCCGATCACCAGTCCGACAACGACGCCGCCCAGCACCGGCATCGTCACGCCGCTCGATGACGCGCCGCCGATGCGCACCCCCGCATTCGCGAGTGCGAAGAGCGGCACGATCAGAAATGCGACCGGAACGTGGAGGAAGCGCTCGAGCCGCTCGAGCAACGACTCATCGCTCGCGCCTCGCCGCCGCGCGGGAATGGTGAGGGCCAGGAGCACGCCCGCGACGGTCGCGTGAATCCCGGAGAGCAGGACGGCGATCCAGAGTACGATCCCGAGCAGCAGGTACGGAATTGCGTTCCGCACGCCGGCTCGATTGAGAATCAACAGCACCGCGAGTACGGCGACCGCAATCATTGCGCAGCTACGCGAGATGGACGACGTGTAGAAGATCGCGATGACGAGCACTGCGCCGATGTCGTCGACGATGGCGACGGCCGCGAGGAAGATCCTGAGCGCGACGGGAACGCGCGGGCCGAGCAGCGCGACGATGCCGAGCGCGAAGGCGATATCCGTAGCCATCGGGATGCCCCATCCGCGCGCGCCAGCGCCGCCGCCGTTGAATACGGCGTAGAGCGCGGCCGGCACGATCATCCCGCCAATCGCGCCTGCGATCGGGAGGGCCGCTCGCCGAATGGAGGCCAGCTCGCCGGTGAGCATCTCGCGCTTGATCTCGAGTCCGACGAGAAAGAAGAAGAGGGCCATGAGGCCGTCATTGATCCACTCGTGCACGGTCAACTCGAGCGCAAAGCGACCCCCTCCGACTGGAATCGCGTGATGCAGCAGCGAGGCGTAGCCGTTTCCCCACGGTGAGTTCGCCCACGCGAGCGCGATCGCGGTGCAAACGAGCAGCACGATCCCGCCGGCGGCTTCGCTGCCGAAGAAGCGTTGGAACGGGTCGAGCAGGCGCGCCCTCATCGCGCGCTGCGCCCCTCCTCCGTGAAAGCCTGCGCCGCGTGGACGACGGTGAGCAGAAACGACCCACCTGCGATCGAGCGCGCGGAGTGTTCGACTCCGGAGGCGACGACGAGAAGATCACGCTGCGCGAGCACGTACTCCTTCCCGGCAGCGCCCACGGTGATGTCTCCATCGAGCAGCTGAATGGAGATCGGCCCAACCGTGCTGTGGGGCGGGAGCGTCCCATTCGCGGCGAGAGCGATCAGCGTCACGCGAAGGGCGCCTTCCTTCACGAGAGTGCGCGCGCTGCGCCCGTGCTGCTCGACGAGCTTGCGGTCGACGAGCATTTCATCATCCGTGAGATGCTGCACGAGCACATTGCCGGTGATCGTTCGCTCCAGCGAGGACATCGGGGCGTCTCCAGGTGGGTCGTTCGTGAAAAGCTAACTCCGGTCGCGGGTCGCCGGTGCGCCGGCGCGCCCTTGTAAGGATTGGGCGCGGTGCGACATCTATGCTGTGATGCCACTATCCGAGGACATCGCGGCAGTTACGGAACGCGCGCAGCTCGAACAGGCCGCGCGCGGCTCAGCGGATGCGCTCGCCGGGCTGTTCGAGCTCCACGCCGCGATGGTGCATCGCGTGGCGTACCGGCTCACGATGTCGGCCGACGACGCCGAGGACATCGTGCAGGAGGTCTTTTACGAACTGGTGGAAGCCAATCGCCTGCTGATGCCGA
>PLMM01000370.1 GCA_003142495.1 Gemmatimonadota bacterium
GGTCAGTGTGCGCGAACTGCTGCGTGCCGCCGACGTAGTAGCTCACGCTTCCTCGATGGTGATCGTGTCTACTGGCGGAGGCGCGAGCGTATCCTCGACCTCGTGCGGCTCTTCGTTCTGGAACATCGAGCTCGCGTACACGTGCTGCTCCCACGTCATCCGACGGGGCAGCACCGACTGGATGCGATAATCCTGCATCCCGTCAGCGCCCGGCAGGACGCGGATCATGCCGCCTTCGCTCGCCGGCGCGTCGGCGTGCAGCGTGATCACCGCACTGATCGTATGCGTCGTGCCGGCGAAGCGCTCGAGGTCGCGACCTGTCGGCGGCTCCACGCGTGCCCACGCGTCCGCGATGGCGCGATAGCGCTTGCGCGGAAAGCCATCCACTCCGATCTCTTCGGCGACGAAGAGGCGAACGCGCTGGTTCCGCATACTGGCCGTCACGCGATCCCGAGCGGCTTGTAGGGATCGAGCGACGTGCGCGCGCGCGATGGCAGTCCGCCCGGTCCCGGATCTCGCCACTGCGTCGACGCGCCGCCGCCGGCGGTTTCCATTGAGGCGCCAGGCGAGCGATTCGAGTAGAGATCGCTCGCCGTATCCATGATCGCCTGGGCGATCACCGGCTCGATCGCCGTCGAGTATTCGGGAAACGCGCTGAGGCCGATGTAGCAGCTGATCGTGTACGGCCCGTTGGCGAACGTGTCACCCGTGAGCGCGATGAAGCGGTTTCTTCTCGAGTCGACGCGGTACGTCGCGGCATCGACAACAGCGTCATCCTGATCGGTGATCACGGGCGCCGGGATCACGGGATCCGCCGGCGAGGGCGCGCCCCGATGCACCGGCCACATGGGGATCACGAGCTCCGTGATCCGGCCATAGGCGACCATCGTCTGCGCGGGATCCACGAACGTCATGAGGATCGCGACGAACGGCCGTTCGAGGTACGCGGCGCACTTCGCGGTCGCGCTCGCGAGGATCATGGTGAGCACGGTGTCTTCGGCGGTGCCGTCGACGCGGAGATAGCCCTTGAGATCCGCGAGGGTAGGGAGCGCCATCAGCGTGTCTCCGGCGGCTTGCGCTTCGGCTTCTGCTTCACGGGCTTCTTCGGCGTCTCGANNACACAGTGATCTCCGGAATGCGGGCCTGCAGGATCTCGCTGTAGCGGCGCGCCACGGCGGGGTAGTCGTGGTACTGGCGCACGTACGCGCCGACGCGCTGCGCCTCTTCCTCGCGAAACACGGTGTCCTGGGCGAGCACCGAGAGCATCTCCGAGAGCGAGTCGGCATCATTGGCGAACGTGTACGGGCACGCGCCCACGTGCTGCACGTACGCTGCGCACGCGTCGAAGTCGCCGGCGATCACGGGCTGGCCCATCGCCGCGCCCTCGAGCCCAGATCCCTGGATCCCGAGCCAGAAGGAATCGAACGTCGCGTCACAGGCAGCCTTCGCCACGAGCGCGTCGTGGTGGCTCATGTTCTCGATCAACACCGGCTCGACGGGGATCCCCTTCGCGCGCAGCTGGGAGCACACCTCGAGAAAGACCTCCGTGCCCTTGAGCCGGCGCACGGTCGGCGAGTGCGCGACGCGGAACACCTTCTCCGATCGCTTCGTCTCGGCCGCCAGGCGCGCGTAGCGATCGACCGGAATCGCGATCGGCAACCACTCCATGCGATCGGAGAACTGCAGGTGGTAGAGCCGCGCACCGACCTGCAGCGCGTCGAGCTCCTCGTCGCGCGCGTTGTCGACGAGCGCCTTCTCGTTCCGCGTGGTGCCGAGCGAGCCGTGATAGTGATGCACGAGCACGCCCTTCCACTGGACGCCGACGAGCTCGAGCAGCGACCAGTCCATGTGGCAATGCACGACGTCGGCGAGCTCCATCGCGGCACGCACGAGTGCGGCGTCGCCCAAGATGTCGAGCTGGCGGAGGTCGCAGTGCGGATTGTTGTTGCCGTAGCGTGCGAAGATCGAGGCGTGCGGCGAGCACTGATTGATCGCCGTGTGCAGCCGGAACGCGCTCGAGCCGGGATCGTACGTCGTGCCTGCGAGGATCGTGACGGCACCAGGCGTCCGTTCATTCGCGAACACGGCCTCGTCATCTGAGCCGAGCGTGTCGAGGAGGCGCCCTGGCATGCCCCACCAATCGACATTGAACTCCTTTGAGTACTCGGGCACGTGCACGAGCCCACGCGCGGCCGAGCGCGCAGCCAGATCGGCATCGCACTCGTACTCCTCGCCGGCCTGGTGCACCACGCCGTCTACTGTCTTATGCCGCTGCAACGTCCGAACGCGCATAGCCTCTCGTGCTCAGGTTGAAAAGCAGTTGGCGGGCGTCGAACCCGCATCCGTCAGCCAGAGTGCCCTCAACGGCGACTCCCCTCCTGACCTGCTCCCAGTTCTTTACGCAGGCGCGATTAAGCGACCAGCGGTCTCTGGGCGTGGCTCACCGAACCGGGTCGGCTAGCTCGCCACCACGTCGTCGAGCGTGACGAACGGCGAGTGCGCGGCGATCAGGTTCGTCCCGTCCGACTTGTACGCGTACGGCGCCAGCGGAATCGGAATTCCACCGCCGCGCGCCTTGAAGCGATACGCGGTCAGGTCGTTTTTGAACTTGTAGTGGATCGACGATTCCACGGTGAGCTGCTCGCGAATCGCGGCGGCGTAGAAGTCGCCGTTCACGAGAGAGATGTCGCTCTCGGATCCGAGCGGTGCCATCAGGTCGGAGAGCGCAACCGGGATCCCGAGAAGCGTCATCACCGGCTGGCCCTGCAGGTTCGTCAGGAATGTGACGAGCGTGTTCCCGCTCAGCTTGAGCGCGAAGAGCTGCGGGATCGCCGTGCGGTTCACCAGCCACCGCGAGTTCTTCCCGGTGAAGGTGTGCTTCGAGTACATCAGGAAGATGTCCTCGACGGTGATCTGATTCGCCGTCACGCGCGGCACCTTGATGAGCGCCGGATTGCTCGTGTAGAGCGCGCCCGTCGGCTGCGCGGTGCCGTTCCCGTCGATGGTCATGTAGCCGTTCATTTCGTTCATGACCTGGCCACCAACCATGCGCTGCAGCGTTGGTGCGAGCTGCCCCGTCATGTCGTCGGAGAGCGTCTCGTCACCGATCTCGGAGTACGCCTTCCAGTTGTACACGTTCAGGATA
>PLMM01000215.1 GCA_003142495.1 Gemmatimonadota bacterium
ACGCGGTTGAGTTCACGACGGAGCGCGGGCTGCAGCGAACGCAGTTCACGCTCGATGACGATCGACCGCTCGGCCCGCAGGTGCGACAGATTCTCGAGGAGCTTCGCGGCACGGGCGTAGTGATCTCGGGCACCGCGGAGGATGAGCTCTCCGTGGTGTGGGGCGGTCGCGATCTCGACACGACGCAGGCGCCGCAACAGCTCGGCATCTCCCCGCAGCGCACGATCGAGCTGCACATGCAGCGGCGCGCGCGCGCAGTGAAGATCCCCGCGCTCGCGCCGTTCGTTCCCAAGGGAGCGTATGCTGCCGCGGTGAGCGGCATGGCCGGCGCGCTGATCGCGTGGTTCATCTGCTCGACGATCACGGATCTGAGCGACGCGCTGCCGACGTACGCGCGACTCGATCTCGCCGAAGGTGGAATGATCGGCGTCTTCGCCGGCGGCTGCATCGCGGGCAGCGACGCGCTCCGCCGCCGCACGAGCATTCCGCTCGGTGCGCTCTTCGGCGTGGTGCTCGGGCTCGTGGGCGGAGTCGCCGGTGGCGCGGCCGGCGCGGGGCTCGGCGGCTTGCTCACGCCTCGGCTTGCGCCCGCCGCGTTCCCGCTCGCGCGCATCGTCGCGTGGGCGGTGCTCGGCACCGCGCTCGGGCTCACGCTCGGCATGCGCTGGTGGCAGGACGACGAGCGGCGCACCGTGGATGGCGCCTGGTACGGCGCACTCGCCGGCGTGATCGCCGGGCTTCTGTATTCGCTGCCAGGCCCCTCGGAGTTCTGGCAGGCGCTCGCGTTCGCGATCGTGGGCGCCGGCGTGGGCGCGGGCGTGTGCGCGCCGTCGCTTCGTCGCTCGGTGGCGATTCTCGAGCTCGAGCGCGGTGCGAGCGGCAGCGTCGGGCTCACGCGTCTGCGCGAATGGGGGCTCCTGAACGGCGGCTCCGTGCTCCTCGAGCGCGACGGCTCGACGGCCGCGACGGTCATGTGTGAGACGACGCGATGCCGCATCGTGCCTGCGAGCGGCGGCGGCGTGCGCGTGTCGGGGAAATCGATCTCCGCGCCCACCGAATTGGTGAACGAGGATCGCATCGCGATTGGCGACGCGCAGTATCGTTTTCGGCGACGCCGGCGGGTGAGCGCATGATGCGCGCGCGTGGCGCGACGTTCTTCGCGCTCATGGTGGGCGCGCTTGCGAGCGCGCTGCCGGCGCAGGTCGCGACCCAGACATCGCCAGTGACCATGGTGCGCTGCCTGGAGAGCTCCGACGTGCCGTGCTTGAGCGCGACGGTGCCGCTGCGCCCCGAAGAGGCGCGCGCATCGAACGACAAGACGGGTGCCTCGGATTGGAAGGCGTCGATCGCCGACCTCTCGCTCACCGGCGGCATCGCGCGCTCGACGGCGACGATTGCGCATCCGCTCACGCTGCTTGTGCTCGTCGACATCAGTGGCAGCATGAAGGGCGCGGGCATCGAGCTCACGCGCTCGGCGCTGCGCACCTTCATCTCCGAGCTGCCGCGCGGCTCCGTGCGCGTTGCCGTCGCGGCGTTCGCGAGCCGCAATCTCGTGCCTCGCATTCGCGCGGCGCAGTTCACCGATCCGCAGAGTGCGCTCGCGCAGGTGGACGCGCTGCCGCAGCCCGAAGGTAACACGGGATTGTACAGCGCAGTCGAGATCGGGTCGGAGGTGGTGAAAGGAGCGCTCGAGAACGCGCCCAAGGATGCGTGGGGAGCGCTGCTCGTGATCACGGATGGTGTGAACGACGTGCGCGCCACCGATGATCCGGGATTGCTGACGGGAGCCGCGGGTCGCGATGCCGCGGTGAATGCGGTGGCGAGCAGCGGCAGCTACGTCTGGCTCGTCGGCATCGGCTCGGCGCCCGATGGTGCGGAGCTGCAAGCACTTGCGGGCACTCACGGCGAGCGGTATTTAGTAGCCGAAGATCCGCTCTTGCTACATCGTGTATTTACGGGCATTCGCGACGCGCTATTTACAACGCGCGCATTGACTTACCCGGCTCCCCTCTGGGCTCGCGCCCGGCTCGCCCGCGGGGTTTTCCCGCTCACGGTGAGCCGCGGCGATGGTCGTGGCTGTTGTGCGGCTGCGGTAGCGGGGCGGTGGACGCCGCCGCTCTACGCGTTGCCGGCATTCAGTGGTGTTGCCGACTCCGGCACGGCTACAGCGCAGGGCATCACCGCCTTCGAACAGAAACAGCCTCGCGTCGAGAGCAATGTCCTCGTGTTCGGTTTTTTCGCGCTTGTCGCATTAGTACTGTGGTTCTTGCTGCCGGGCATGATGTGGCCCGACGAATCGGTGGCGATGGCGGGGCCGCCGGTGGCCAAGCTCGCTAGTAGTGTCGCTGCGCCGGCGGTGGCAGTGCGCGCAGCGCCAACGGCTGCGGCACCGGAGCAGGCGCCATCAGGCGGCGGCGTGCGCCGAGGAGTCACGGAAGCGCCGCCGCGTCGTCCTACCGACGTCACGGCAGCCACGGCGCGTCGAGCGGTCAAGTAACGGCGCGATAACGCAGTACCGTTAGATGAGGTTCTTTCACCGGAAAGTGTTCGTTCATTGTTGTGGTGCGCGGTTCATCTCGAGGAGGAGTTAGATGCCAGTTGTGAAGGTTTCGCGGGCGGGTGTCCGCTCCGCACCACGCGAAGTACCCACGGATACCACTGCGACGGTGCTGCCGATGACCGTCGATCGCGTCGGCCAGGAATGTCCCGAGGACGACCAGCCGACCAAGGTGAGCAGCCTGGCCGAGGCATTCGAGAAGTTCAAGCCGAAGCTCGACTTCAAGACGACCGTTGGTGAGGAAGGAACGGAGTTCGTCGCCGAGCTGGAGTTCAAGAGCCTCAAGGATTTCGATCCGAAGAAGATCCGTTCGCGCGAGCCCGGCAAGCGCAACGATCTCGCGGATCTGCAGAGCCGCATCGATCTCCTCCACCGCATGCGCGAGCGCTTCGCCGTGCTCTCGGTGAAGAAGGCGTGGGAGAATACCGACCAGCGCAAGGAAATCATCGACGCCGTGGCGGAGTTCGAACAGCAGCTGCGCAACATCGCCGGCGGCGAAGGAGCGGCATCATGAGCGAAGAAGTCAAAACGCGCACGACCTTCGACATCATCGGCAAGAAGGCGGCGGGCAAGGCGATCGAAGAGATCTTCAACGTCATTCACCCCGCGCCGCCGAAAACGTCGTTGGGCGAGATCTTCACCGCTGAATCCGCGCATCAGTTTCTCGATCGCGTGGCCAGCTTCTCCGCGCTGCTGTCGCAGTCGGACAGTCACGCGCAGGCGCTCAAGAAGCTCGACGCTGCGATCGCGGACATGGAGAAGGTGCGCGACGAGGTGCTGAAGGCCGTCTACAAGCAGATTCGCCCGCTCGAGAAGAGCTACAAGCAGATCCAGCTCTTCTTCGAGAACTCGGAAGTGCGCGACAACGTCCAGCGTCCGCCGGTCGAGTTCTTCATCTTCAACGCCGACACGAAGGCGATCACGAGCGACGTCGACAGCTCGACGATCGTCGCGCTCGACGAGTTCGTGCAGGGGCGGAACGACAGCTTCAACTTCCGGCAGTTCATCTGCAATCTCGTCGTGCCGGGGTACATCCCGGACGTCGTGCGCAAGCGCCTGGAAGACATCTCGAACAAGTGGGGCATGCTGCTCATCGGCGATCTGAAGGATGAGAAGAGCTTCCGCTCGCTCAGCGATCAATTTCGAACGGATGGCGGCGCGTACGAGTTCCTCAAGCGTCCGGAGGACAAGGCTGCGTCGGATGTCGTGATCGCGGGCTACGTGAAGCTGCGCGAGAAGCATTGGTTCGAGGAGCCCGATGGCGACTCGGAAGATGCCGATCTCTATTCACCGGCATCGATGCTCTTCGCGGGCTCGCTCGCGCGAGCGGATCGCACCACCGGCGGCGGAATAGCGCAGGGTCCCGTCGGCATGATCTTCGGCAAGATTCGCGGCGTGGAAAAGTCGCGCATCGAGCCGCGTATCTCGCAGATGGAGCATTTGTCGATGGAGCGGCAGGTCGTCTCGATCATCCGCAACGAGGACAATGATCTCTGCTTCGTGGGCAGCCGCTCGCAGGCCGAGGATCCGAATGGCGTGCTCAAGTTCTTCACGTCGTATCGCGTGCTGCGCTACCTCGAGCGGCGCATCGCGGTCTATCTGCGTCGCGTGGCGGAGCAGCGCCTCACGCGCGACCTGGTGAAGTCGCAGGTGCGCGATCCGATCGAGGAGTTCCTGCGCAGCGAGAAGCAGAAGGGCACGATCTACGACTTCAACCTCGACATCGACATGGCCGAGGACAAGTTCGCGATGGGCGTGCTCGACATGGGGCTGGAGGTGCTGCCGGTTGGTCCGGCGGAGACGTTCAACCTGAAAATCGACACGCCGAACTTCTCCAAGGAAGAGGGGAAATAGATGGCGGCCGGCGACAAGAAGACGCCCGACGAAAGCGACGACGCGTCGCCGGCCCCGCGCAAGCCCGACGTGCGTGTGAGCTCGCACGACGACATGGGTGTGCGCGTCTCGCGTGATCTGAACGCGTCGGGACCAGTGGCGCGCGGCTACAACTCGAACATGTCGAAGCTGAATTTCTCTTCGCGCGGACTGCCTCGCGAAGAAGTGGTCGACGACGAGGATCCGGTGCCGGCGAAACCGGTGGCCGCCGCGCCGGTGAGGCCGCCGGCGCCTGCTGCACCACCCGCCACGCCGGCAGCACCGGCGGAAGGCGGCGCTCTCTCCTGGCTCACGGGGCTGTTCAAGCGCCGCTGAGCGGCGATCGATTCCCCGACTCACCCTGCCGGCGCTCGCCGGCGGCTCTCCACGAACCCAATCACGAGGAACGACGATGGCTGCTCGTACTTACGGCGCCTGCCACATTGAGGCGGGGAAGATCGACCTATGGCCGAACGAAGCACGCGTGCGCATCCTGTCGCCGCGCGATCAGGCGACCGGGCAGGCGACTGGACGTCATCAGATTCAGGGAATCAGTGCGTGGGTGAATGCGAGCGATGAGTCGCGCATCACGCAGGACGTGCTGATGGAAGTCTGGAAGTCGATGTTCGCGAACGAGATGCTGGCGAAGGTGTCGATCACGTGGTACACGAACGAGGCGAAGGGCGCGAACGTGCTCGCGAATCTCGAATTTCAGGGCAGCGTGACGGGCTTCGAGTTCTTCAATCCGGGCACGCCAATGTCCGACATCACCGC
>PLMM01000372.1 GCA_003142495.1 Gemmatimonadota bacterium
CGGGGTCACCCGTGTTCATCTATCGCTGACCCATACGGCGAGCTCAGCAGCGGCGGTGGCGGTGCTCGAAGGACCTGGAAATCCGTCGGATTCCGAGAATTTCACCTCCGCTGGCGCCCGGAAGTGAAAGCCGATAATATCAGTCGGAATGAAGAATCGAGCCCGCCCCTGCTCCCGGTGGCATCAATGACCACCGCCAGCCGTCCGACCACTTTCGCCGGCTCCCGTGCCGTGCGAATCGCGTGGCTCGTTGCGCTGTGGTTGGGCGTCGCGATGGTGCTTTCCATTCTGATCTGGACGGCGATCGCCTCTGGCGGCTCGCCCGATCCCACGGCGCTCGACAGCCCGTCGATGGTCAAGGCGCTCGACATCGCGGTGCTGGTGTTCCGCGAAGGGCTCGAGTGCATCCTCGTACTCGCCGCGATCACCGCGAGCATGAAAGGATCGACGGAGTCGTATCAGCGTCCCGTCGCCGCCGGCGCGGCGCTCGCCTTCGCGGCCACGATCATCACGTGGTTCGGCGCCGTCGGCATGGTGGACGCGCTCTCCGATCATCTCCCCGCGCTCGACGTGCAGGCGGGAACGGGGCTGCTCGCGGTGGTCGTGCTGCTCGTCGTCATGAACTGGTTCTTCCACAAGGTCTACTGGACCGGCTGGATCAGCATGCACAATCGCCGCAAGCGCACGCTGATGAGCAGCGAAGGGAACGCGGAGCAGAAGGCGCGGCGTGTGGTGTTCGGGCTCGGCGTGCTCGGATTTACGTCGCTCTATCGCGAGGGCTTCGAGGTCGTGCTCTTTTTGCAGAGCTACCGGCTGAAGATGGGCGGCAGCGTCGTGCTCGCCGGCGTCTCGATGGGGCTCGTTCTCACGGCGATCGTCGCGGTGCTCACGTTTATAGCGCATCGCAAGCTGCCCTATCGCAAGATGCTCGTGTTCACGGGCTTCATGCTCGGCGTCGTGCTGCTGGTGATGGTGGGCGAACAGGCGCAGGAGATGCAGCTCGCGCACTGGATCTCGACGACGCCGATCGCGTGGCTCGCGCGCCTTCCCGGGTGGCTCGGGCTCTGGCTCTCCGTGTTCCCGACGGTGGAGACACTTGCCGCGCAGGGGTTCGCAGCGGTGATCGTGGTCGGCTCCTACTTTCTCGCGCGGCGCGACGTGTTCCGCACACTGATCACGCCGGACGATCGGCCCGCGATCCCCAGCTAATTGGCCGCGCGCTCTACACGCGCGCGGGCGCGATCGAGCTCCTTCAAATACGATTCGAACTGCACGTAGAACGCGTGGCGCGGTGACTTCAAGTACCGCATCCCGCCGTTCAGTGCGAGCGGCTTCGCGCGCATCTCCTCGAACGCGCGTACCGCGCTGCTCTTCGTTTCCTGCGCGGTGAGCACCGCCGCGAGAAGCGCGCACTGCCTGCTCAGAATCGGATACGCGGCGCCCGCGGTCGCGAAGAAGCCGAGCACGTAGAGCGTGGGGTAGCTGCGCGGGAACATGTTGAGGTAGAAATCCTCGCCGCTCTCGCTCAAGTGCACGCCGCCTTCCTCGAGGCACGGAATGGTCGGCCGGTAGCCCGTTGCCCAGAGGATGACGTCAGGCTCGATCTCGCTGCCATCGGTGAAGCGCACATGCGTGCCGCGCAGCTCCGCGATGTCCGGCTTCGCGGCGATGTCGCCGTGCGCGAGATGATGGAGCAGCTGCGTGTTCATGATCGGGTGCGTGGAGAGCGGCGCGTGGTCCGGCTTCGGGAGCCCGAAGCGACGCACGTCGCCCACGAGAATGCGCAGCAGCACCTTGAGCATCGATGGCGCGAGCCAATTCGGGATCTGCGGCCCGTGATGAAAGAAGGCATCGGTCGGCTGTCCGAACACATGCTTGGGCAAAAACCAGTAGCCGCGCCGCACGCTGATCCACGCCTCGCTGGCCTGCGTCGACGCATCGCACGCTATGTCGCAGCCGGAGTTTCCGGCGCCGACCACGAGCACCTTCTTTCCCGCGAGCTCGCGCGCCGAGTGGTAGTCGACCGTGTGATACGCCTCGCCGTCGAAGTGTCCGGGATACTCGGGGATCACCGGATCCCAATCGTGGCCCACGCAGGCGATCACACCGTCGTAGCGGAGCTTCTCGCCGGTGGCGAGCTCGACGTCCCACGCGCCTCCATTCGGCTGCGCCTTCGCTACCGCCGTGTTGAAGCGGATGTATTTGCGTAGATCATACTTGTCCGCAAACGCGCGGATGTAGTCGCGGATCTGTTTCCATGAGGGATAGTCGGGATAGTCCGCGGGCATCGGGAAGTCGTCGAACGCGGACTGCGTGCGCGACGAAATGAAGTGCGCGCTCTCGTAAATCGGCGTGTTCGGATTGCTCGCGTCCCAGATGCCGCCGACATCGCTGTGCCGCTCGAACACATCGAACGCGAGCCCCGCCTCCGAGAGTGCGCGCGCGGCGGCGAGCCCTGACGGGCCCGCGCCTACGATGCAGTAGCGCGCCACGCGCTATGTGTGCGAGGCGAAGACGGTCGTCGAGCCGGTCTTCTGAAAGGCGACGACGGTGTATGGCTTCGACGTCCCGCCTTCCATGCCTGGACTTCCCATCACCATCCCGGGCACCGAGAGCCCCGCGACCTTCGGCTGCTCCTTCAACAGCCGGTCGACGTCGGCTGCCGGCACGTGTCCCTCGATCACGTAGCTTCCAACGAGCGCCGTGTGACACGAGCGCACGCCGCTCGGCACACCATAGTGATCCTTGAGCGCATCCATGTCGGAGTCATCGTGAGCCGTGACGACGAAGCCGCTCTGGGTCATGTACTTCACCCACTCCTTGCAGCAGCCGCACGACGGATCCTTGTAGACCGTTACCGGCGGGCGCGCGAACGGAGTGTCCACCGGCACGGCGGCGGAGGCGCGGCGTGCGATCATTGATGCGCCGCCGACCAGCGCGGCGGCGAGAAACCCACGGCGATCCATCATCTGTCGATTGAGTTGAAGGTCATCGGTGCACGCACCCGGAATCCAGAACATCCGTGCGTGTGAAGCCCGCGAGGAGCCGCATTTCGTCGTACTGCCGTCCCATGATCACCACGTGCCCGTTCTTCGTATCGTGCGGATCGTACACGTGAAAGACCACGCTGAAGCCGTTCGCGCCCTGGCACACGATCACCGCGCCGCGCGCGATCGTGCGCCGCCGGGCTTCCACCGCATCCGTGAGCGTGTGCCCGCGATCGCGCGCCTCGACGGCGATCATCTCGCGATCCGACGTCCCCGGCAGCTCCGTGTATCCATTTCGCTCGACAAACGCCTCCGCGCAGAACGCCGCGGTGTCGCGCGCGGTCGCAAATGACTCACGCGGCAGGAGGCAGTCGCGCGCGCCACTCGGGACACGATGCGCCGGGAGTGCAGCGACGACCATCGTCGCCGCGACCGCAGCCATCGCGAAGCTCACGCGACCGCGTAGATGCCGCGCGCCGCACCGCGCACGTCATTGCGCATACGCATCACGACCACGCCGGCGATGATGCACAAGATGGCCAGATACTGCGCCATCGTAAGTGGACCGACGATGTGATCGTCCTTGGCGCGAAGGAATTCGACCGCGAACCGCTCCATGCCCGCGAACACCATGTACACACCGAGAAGCCATCCCTCGGCGTGCTTGTGATCGCGAAGGCGCCAGAGAATCAGAAACATCACGAAGCCGAGGAAGACCTCGAGTAGCTGTGTCGGATAGACGGAGAGCACAGTGGACGGCGAGACACCCGCGGGAATGGCCGAATGAAAGATGGCCAGTTGCGCGGCAGTGGATGGAGGCGCGCCATTGGGGAAGCTCACTGCAAAGCGCGAGCTCCAATAGCGACCGTAGTCATCACCCACAGCCCAGCAGCCCGTGCGCCCGATTGAGTACGCAGCGGCAAGGCCAATCGCGGCCACATCAGAGATGCGCCACGCGTTCAGCTGCTTGCGATGAATGACCGCGAATACCGCGATGACCCCGCCAATCAGGCCGCCCCAGAACACGAAGCCGCCGCGGCTCCAGAGCGTCGTGATGTCCTGCACGAGAATGACGTAATAGATTTTCGCGCCGAGCAGCCCGCCGATGACGGCGGCGAAGACGAGGTCACCGATCGGCTCGGGGTCATAACCGCGGCGCTGGAGCTCGCGTTGCGAGATCACCTGCGCGATCGCGAAGGCGAGCAACACCGCGATTCCGAAGCCGGTGAAGGTGAAGATCCAGATCGGATACGAGAATGGATGATGAACGGTCATGCGGGACGTGAACCGGGAATGGGGAGTGAGGCGACGGCGGAGAGCGCTGAGGTCGCGCGCTCGCCAGCCTCGAAGCGGAAGAGTCCTGCACGAGCGATCATTGCGGCGTTGTCGGTCGCCAGCCGCGCCGATGGAGCATAGACGGTTGCGCCAACCTCCGCCAGCCGCTCGCGCATTCGCGCGACGAGCGTGCGGTTGCACGCCACGCCGCCGCCAAGAACCACGCGCGTGCGGCCGCTCTCACGTGCCGCGCGCAGCGTCTTCTCGACGAGCGTGTCGATGAGCGCATCCTGAAAGCCGCGCGCGAGATTCGCGCGCTCGAGCTCGACATCCACCTTCTGCGTCGCGAGCCGCACGGCGGTCTTGAGCCCGCTGAAGGAGAGATCGTAGTAATCGCCATCGCCGGGGCGCGAGTTGCTGCGCACCATCGGGCGGCTGAAGCGAAATTTCTTCGGATCGCCCGTTGCGGCCACGCGCTCGATGTGCGGGCCGCCGGGGTACGGCATGCCGAGCAGCTTGGCGATCTTGTCGAATGCCTCGCCCGCTGCGTCATCGCGCGTGGTGCCGAGCACTCTGTAGTCGCCCCACGCGGAAACATCGAGCAGCAGCGTGTGGCCGCCCGAGATCAAGAGCGCGATGAAGGGGGGAACCGCGTCCGCATGCTCGAGCGACGTCGCGAAGAGATGCCCTTCCATGTGGTGCACGCCGACAGCTGGAATCCCGCGCGCGTACGCGAGCGCCTTCCCGTACGCGACGCCGACCAGCAGCGCGCCCACGAGTCCCGGACCCTCCGTTACAGCGATCAGCTCGATGTCATCGAGCGTGCACTGCGCATCCGCGAGCGCGCGCTCCACCACCGGCACGATGCTCGTCAGATGCGCGCGCGACGCGATCTCGGGAACCACGCCGCCGAACACGCGATGGATANNACCACCCCGCCGATATGGATATCCTGCGAGAGAATCACGAGCGAGCGCTGATGCACATCGTTGCCGCTACCCTCGAGCACGGCGGCCGACGTCTCGTCGCACGAGGTCTCGATGCCGAGCACGCGCGTCATGGCGAGACTCTATTCGCGCGCGTGGGACGCACTGTTACCGGCGCGGTGCGTGCCAGCGAAAGACGCACGAGATGCGGCCGCACGTCGAGCACCTTGACGTCCGCCTCGCTCGACGTGCTCACATCCGCGGGGTGCACCGCGAAGACGGTGTCGTCCATGCCGATCGAGCGGCGTAGCTGCGGCAGCGCCCTGTACAGCTTGAGCAGCTCGCGTCCGCGTCCGGACACCAATGCCTGCACCGCCGGCGGCTGCGACGCCATCGTCACCGTCGAATCGAGCGTGAGCGCCAGGTGCACGTCGATCCACGCCTCCGACGGCTCCTCCGAGCGCACGATCACCCACAGCACGATCGCGAAGAAGAGCGCCGAAAATTTCACGGGCAGATGCTCGGTCACTGCCGACGTGAGCTGGCGCTTGAACGAGACCATTCGCGATGACGACACAGTTGCCACGCTACTTTCCCGGCTCGGCGAGCAGTTGAGCGATCAGCGCGCGATTCGTCGTGCTGTTCCAGTCGGACGCCCCGATCACCTTCTTCCGGATGACGCCGTCGCGCGCGATCACGAACGTCTCTGGTACACCGGTGGTCTGGTAGTCGTTCACGATCTTCCCCGACGGATCGTAGAGAATCTGAAAGGTGAGCGAGTACTGCTTCGCGAAGTCGCGGATCTGCTGCTCGAAGCCGGGATCATCCATGCTGATCGCGACGACCTTGAGCCCCTGCGCGCCAAGAGCCTGGTGCAGCTTCTCGATCGCGGGCATCTCGTCGCGGCAGGGGACGCAGAAGGTGCCCCAGATGTTGAGGAGCACCACTTGCCCCTTGTAGTCCGCGAGCGATTGCGTGCGCGGCGTGGAGTCGACCGTCGTCGCGTGGAACTCCGGCGCCTTCGACCCAACCGAAACGGGATAGAGTTGATCGCCGAGCATGCGCGAGGCGACGAAGAGCGCGCCGCCAAGCACGACGACGATCGCCGCGACGATCGACCACTGCTGGCGCGCGGTCACGCGCGCTCCGTGCAGAGCGCGCGCAGCGCACCGATCTCGGCGCGCGGATCCGCCGCGGCGAAGACTGCATTCCCCGCGACGAAGGTGTCGGCACCTGCGCGCCACACCTGCGCAATCGTCTCGCGATTGATGCCGCCGTCGACCTCGAGCGCGGCGCGGCTCCTCGTTTCCGTAAGCAGCGCGCGCGCACGACGCACCTTGTCCGGCGAGGTCGCAATGAACGACTGTCCGCCGAAGCCGGGATTCACCGTCATGATGAGCAGTATGTCGAGCTCGGCTGCGACCTCGCGCACGGTCTCGACCGGCGTCGACGGATTGAGCGCGACGCCCGCGCCGCAGCCGAGCTCGCGAATGCGCGCGAGCTGCCGATGCAGATGCGGCGCCACCTCGGCGTGAATCGTCAGGTTGTTCGCGCCGGCCTTCGCGAAGCTGTCGAAGTAGCCCTCGGGCTCGACGACCATGAGATGCACATCGAGCGGGAGCTTCGTCAGCTTCTTGACCGTTTCAATTACTTTGGCACCAAAAGAGAGGTTCGGGACGAACCTGCCATCCATTACGTCGACGTGAATCCAGTCGGCGCCGCCGGCCTCGAGGCGCGCGACGTCGTCCGCGAGATGCCCGAAGTCGGCGCTGAGGATTGACGGCGCGATGCGGCAGCTCATGGAGCCTTCGGCGTGGTGGCGACGCGCAGTCGCACGGTAACGCCCGGAGGCGCGGGCTCATTTCCAGTGGGCTCCTGACTCGTCACCGTGCCCTCGGGCGCGCCCGCCGTGAGCGTGTCTGGCACGGCCGGCGCGACGCGAAAACCCACTTGCATCAATAGCTGCGCGGCCGACGCGTACGACTGTCCGGTGACATCGGGAATTGCGAGCTGCGACGGGCCGCCGCTTACGATGAACGATACCTCGGATGGAAGCGGCGTCTTCTCGCCGCCATTCGGCGACGACGAGAGCACCTGCCCGCGCGGCGACGGACTCTCGCGTTGCGTGACGTCGCCCGCGTCGAGCCCCGCGTTCTGCAGCGCGAGCTCTGCCGCCTGCCGCGACAGCCCGATGAGCTGCGGAACGGTCGTGGTGCGCTGGCCCTGGCTCACATCGAGCACGACCTTCGTGCCCGCCGGCATCACTGCATCGGGAAGTGGATTCTGGCCGAGCACCTGTCCAGACGCGCTGCCGGCCGTGAAGCGCTCTTCGCCTTTCGCCGACTTGAAGCCGACCTTCTGCAGCTGCGCCGATGCGGCCTCGAACGTCTGCCCGACGACGTTCGGCACCTTCGTGTCGGTGGTGACGAGATGCGCTGGGAAGATGAAGAAGGCGACGATCAAGTAAGCGAGAAGGAATCCGCTCATGATGGCGACGAGATACGGGATCGACCTGCGGGCGGAGCCGCGCAGCGTCACCCGCCCACCCTCCGCAATCGCGCCGCGAACGCGCCATCGACGCCGCTGCGCTGCGGGAGCACGCGCAGGCGCCCGGCATCGAGCACGCTCGCCGGCACGACGCCTTCGGCGGGCGGCTCGAGCTGCCAGTCGCTTCGGTCGGCGAGGAAGCTTTCGATCTGCGCGTCGTTCTCTTCCGGCTCGAGCGAGCAGGTGCTGTAGATGAGCAGCCCGCCCGGCTTCACGACGGCAGCCGCCGCGCGCAGGATGCTGCGCTGTAGTGCGGCCATCACCGCGAGATCGGAGATGCGCAGGCGCCAGCGCGCATCGGGGTGGCGGCGCAGCGTCCCCGTGCCGGTGCAGGGGACGTCTATCAGCACCGCGTCCATCTCGCGCACGGCGGGGTTGCGCGCATCCATCACGACGGACGAGATGTTGCGCGCCTCGACGCGGCGCAGATTCTCGATGAGTCGCTGCGTGCGATGCAGGTTGCGATCGCCTGCGACGACGACCGACGCCGTGCGCGAGAGCTCGAGCGTCTTGCCACCGGGCGCCGCGCAGAGATCGGCGACGCGCGCATCAGGCGGAATGTCGGCGTACTGCGTGACGAGCGTCGACGCGGGATCCTGCACGAAGAACAACCCTTTGCGAAAGGCGCCGAGCTCCGTGAGCGAGATGCCGTGCGGAAGCTGGATGCTGTCGCGCAGCAACGGGCTCTCCGATACATCGACGCCCGCGTTCTCGAGCATCGTCTCGAGCTGCTCGCGCACGATGCCGTACGGGCGCAGCACGATCGACGGCTCGGTGTTGTTTGCGATGAGCAGCTGCTCGGTCTCCGCGGCGCCCCAGCGCGCGACCCAACGCGCCACGAGCCAGCGCGGATGCGAGTGATTGAGCGCGAGCGCGTCGACCGGATCGGTGAGCACAGGGAGCACGAGCGCATCGCGCTCGCGATCGACGCGGCGCAGCACCGCATTGGCCAGCTTGCTCGCGCCGATGCCGTGACGCTGCTTCGCGAGCTCCACCGTCTGCGCGATCGCGGCGTACGCGGGCACGCTGCGCATCGAGAGCAGCTGATACGCGCCGAGACGGAGCAGGTCGCCCAGGTCGGGATCGAGTCGCACGAGCCCGCCCTTCACGCGCTCGCTCAAATACGCGTCGAGAATACTCCGCTTGCGCAGCATCCCGTACACGAGCTCCTGCGTCCAGCGTCGATCGCGCGCGTCGAGCGGTCCGACGCGCAGATCGAAGACGACGTCGAGCAGCTGGCCGCGGCGAAGATCGGCGCAGAGATCGGCGGCGATCCGTCGCGAGTCGGTGACGCCGGCAACGGGGCGGACGAGCGTCGGTGGACGATCCGTCATTCGAGCATCCCCACACTTGGGCTAGACGGCACCGCGACCTCGCGCCGCGGCATGCGCCCCGCGAGATGCGCCTGGCGCCCCGCGTCGACGGCAAGGCGCATCGCGTGCGCCATGCGCACGGGATCATCGGCTGCGGCGAGCGCGGTATTCATCAGGATGCCGTCGACGCCCTGCTCCATCGTGATGCACGCGTCGCTCGCCGTGCCGACGCCGGCGTCGACGATCACGGGAACGGAGAGGCGATGCTTGATCGTGCGGATGGAGTACGGATTGAGCACGCCAAGTCCGGAGCCGATCGGCGACGCGAGCGGCATCACCGCGGCGGCGCCCGCGTCCTCGAGGCGGAGCGCGGTGATGAGATCATCGTTCGTGTACGCGAGCACCACGAAGCCATCGGCGACGAGTGTCTTCGTGGCCACGAGCAGCGCGGCGGTGTCAGGGAGCAGTGTGTCCTGATCGCCGATGACCTCGAGCTTCACCCACTCGTTGAAGCCCGCAGCGCGCGCGAGGCGCGCGTAGCGCACCGCGTCCGCGGCGTTGTAGCAGCCGGCGGTGTTCGAGAGCAGGAAGTAGCGCGCGGGAGCGAGATGCGGGAGCACGCCATCGTCGGTATCGCGATTCAGATTCACGCGCCGCACCGCCACCGTCACCACCTCGGCACCCGACGCATCGATCGCGCGAACCATCTCGTCGGGCGACTTGTACTTGCCGGTGCCCACCATCAAGCGCGAGCGCAGCGTGCGCCCCGCGATGACGAACGGCGTGTCGGTGGCGCCCGCGATCATCGTGGACTCGGTCATCCGCCACCGACGAAGTGAACGATCTCGACCGAATCGCCCGTAGCGAGCACCATGCTGTCGAGGCGCGAGCGATCGCGCACGATCTCGCGGTTGTGCTCCACGACGACGGCTGCAGCGCTGACGGACAGCTCTCGCAGCAGGTCGCCGATGGTGCTGCCGGCCGCAACCGTGCGTTCCTCGCCATTGACGACGGGGATCACTCCATCAGGACTGACCGCGCGCTCCATCATAGTGGGAAAGATAGTCGGTAGCGGCGGCTTCCGCAGACGCCGCGCCCCAGATTCCGGTGATCGCCGCGACCCCCCACGCCCCGGCGTCACGGAGTGTTCCAACGTTCGCGGGGCGAACGCCGCCGATCGCGATGCACGGGATCGTCGTCTTCGCCGTCACCTCGGCAACCAGCTCAACGCCGCGCTCGGCCTTCCCCGCGTGCGACGACGTCGGATAGACGTGCCCGGCGACGATCCAGTCCGCGCCGTCGCGCTCTGCCTCGAGCGCCTCGTGCACGCTGTGGATGCTCGCGCCGAGCGGGAGATCGCCGGCGACGACGCGCGCATCGGCGACGGTAAGCGAGCGTGTCGTGAGCTGCGCCGCGTGCGTCTTCGCGGCGAGCGCGACATCGAGGCGCTCGTTCACCACGAGCCAGCATCCGGTGCTCTCCTGCGCATCGCCGAGCGCGAGGGCGATCGCGTAGAGTTGCGCGGCGGTGAGATAGCGCGCGCGCAGATGCACCGCGCCGCGCGGGCCGAGCGCGGTCATGACGCCGCGTGCGCGGGAAGTAAACTCGGGGTGGGCGAGGATCAGGTCGTCGGTAACGGCGTGGATGCGCGGAACGTCGAGCATCTACGCGCCGAAGCGCTCGCCAACCTCGATGCCGCGCCCGCGCATCCACTCCTCGGGCTCCACGCGCGTGCCCCCCGCGGGCTGCGCGCAGCGGATCATCACCGCGCCGGTGCCGCAGGTGATCACCATCCCGCGCTTATCGATCGAGACGACAGTGCCGGGCGCGTGCCTGCTCTCGGCCGGCGCATCGGCGACGACGGCGCCGAAGAGCTTGATGTCGCCGCCGCGGTGCGTCGTGAACGCGCCGGGCTTGGGATCGTACGCGCGCACGTGGCGGCCGATCGCGTCGGCGCTCTCGTTCCAGTTCACGCGTGCCATCTCGCGCAGGATCTTTGGCGCGAAGGTCGCCTTCGAGTCGTCCTGCGGCGTTTCGGAGAGCTTGCCGAGCGACATGAGCGTGAGCGCCTCGATGAGCGCGAGAGCGCCGAGCTCGGAGAGGCGCGCCTCGAGCTCGCCGGCGGTCTCGTCGCGCGCGACGGGAGTGCGCGCCTGGAGCATGATCGGGCCGGCGTCGAGCGCCTTCACCATACGCATGACGGTGACGCCGGTCTCCGCGAGCCCCGCGCGTACGGCGCCCTGAATTGGCGCCGCGCCGCGGAGGGCAGGGAGGAGCGACGCGTGCACGTTGATGGTTCCGTGCATGGGCAGAGCGATGAGCGACTCGCCCAGAATGTGCCCGTACGACACGACGACGCTGAGCTCGGGCGCGAGCGCGTGCAGCTGCGCGAGAAACGCCTCGTCCTTCGGCGTCTCGGGCTGGAAAAGCGGGAGCGCATCTTCGAGCGCGACACTCTTGACCGGCGACGGCACCAGCGTTGAGCGCGAGCGCCCCACCGCGCGATCAGGCTGCGTCACCACGCCCACGACATCGAAGCCCTCGCCAAGCAGCGCGCGGAGCGCAGGGACGGCGAAGCTCGAAGTGCCCCAGAATACCAGCCGCACTACAGCTCCTCGTCCCGGTCGTGATGCTCCGCCGTCTCGCGAGGCGGCATCGTGCGCGTGAGCGACTTGTCCTTGCCGCGAAGCTTCCGCCACTTCTTGATCGCGGCCGTTCGCTTCAGCAAGCTCAGATAGTCGATGAACAGCCGCCCATGCAGATGGTCGATCTCGTGTTGCAGGCAGCGCGCGAGCAGATCGTTCGCATCGATCTCGATCGGCTTGCCGTTGCGGTCGAGTGCGCGTACCACCGCGTGCTTCGCACGCGTCACGTCACCGTAGATCTCGGGGATCGAGAGACACCCCTCCTCACCCGACTGCTCGCCATCGCTCTCGACGATCTCCGGATTCACGAGCGCGTACTTCACCTTGTCGATGTCGATCACGCAAATGCGCTCGAGGCGCCCCACCTGCGTGGCCGCGAGCCCGATCCCGCGCGCGATGCGCATCGTCTCGAACATGTCGTCGATCAGGCGACGATGCGCATCCGTCACCTCCGTGAGCACCGTCGTCTCCTGGCGGAGGATCGGCGCGTCGAGGACATAGATATCCAGCGGGGTCACGCGCCGGCGGCTCCTTCACCGGTCTTCGACAGCACCTTGGCGATCCGCCCACGCTCGACGATCAGCCGCGACTCCGCGCTCTTGATCGTGATGCGATCCTCCATCGTGACGACGGCCTCGCCGTCCTTCGTGCCCTGCTTGATGAAGATCACGTCGCCGATGATGCCGCCCGCCGTCACGACCTCGTCGCCCTTCTTGATCTCGCGCAGGCTCTGCTCCTGCTCCTTCCGCTGCTTCTGTTGGGGGCGCAGGAGGATGAAATAGAAAATCGCGATGATGAGCACGATCTGGAATGCAAATCCAAACATCGGATTCGAGCCCGGGGTCGGCTGCATTAACAAAAATGCGTGCAGAACGTTCATGGAGTTGACAGGGGTCGAAGATGATAGCGGTCGAGCCATCGCTCGCTCCACGCTTCAAGCGAGCCTTCTGCAATGGCGCTCCGCACATCGCGCATCAGCGCAAGCATGAAATGTACATTGTGCAGGGAAAGAAGATGCATGCCGAGCGCCTCTTCCGATATGAAGAGGTGCCGGATGTATGCGCGGGTAAAGCGCGCGCAGGTGGAGCAGCCGCAGCGGCTGTCGAGCGGGGCCGGGTCGGTTCGAAACTTTACGTTCCGCACGTTGAGGCGCCCCTCGCTCGTAAACGCCGTTCCCGTGCGCCCCATCCGCGTCGGCGCCACACAATCGAACAGGTCGACCCCGCGCCTGGCGCCCTCGATGAGATCCTCGGGAAAGCCGACGCCCATGAGGTAGCGCGGCTTCTCCGCCGGCAGCGCGTCGCTCATGATGTCGAGCATCTCGTGCATCGCCGGCTTGGGCTCGCCCACGGAGAGTCCGCCGATCGCGATGCCGTCCCAGTCGTTCATCCCTCGAATCGCGCTCGCCGCCGCGCGCCGCAGCTCCGCGTGCGCGCCGCCCTGCACGATCGGGAAGAGCGTCTGCGGAAGGCCCGCGCCCGCCTCGACGCGCTCGAGCCGCCTGTGCTCGCGCAGGCAGCGCTCCAGCCAGCGGAGCGAGCGATCGCTCGCGTCGAGCGCATTCGCGTACTCGGACTCGCCCGGGATGACGTGATCGAATTGCATGATGACATCTGCACCGAGCGTGTGCTCGAGCGCCATCACGCTCTCCGGCGTGAACAGCCGCCGCGAGCCATCGATGTGCGATTGGAAGGCGACGCCATCCTCGCTCACGGTGCGCATCCCCTCGAGCGAGAACACCTGGAAGCCGCCGGAGTCGGTGAGCATCGGGCCGTCCCACGCCATGAAGCGCTGGATGCCGCCCATCGCGCGCACGACATCCTCGCCCGGCCGCAGATGCAGGTGATACGCATTCGCGAGGATCATCTGCGCGCCCATTGCGCGGAGGTCGTTCGGGTCGAGCGCCTTCACCGTCGCGCCCGTGCCCACCGCCATGAACGCGGGCGTATCGACCTCGCCGTGCGGCGTGCGAAAGACTCCCTTCCGCGCGCGCCCGTCGCGCGCGTCGATGGTGAAGGCGAACGGCGAGCTACTCACCGCCGCCGCTCCGCCGCCCCGCGCTCAGATCAAATGATCGCCATCGCGTCGCCATACGAATAAAACCGGTACCCCGCATCCACCGCCTCCCCGT
>PLMM01000177.1 GCA_003142495.1 Gemmatimonadota bacterium
GGCGTGTGGCGCTCCACCGACTACGGATCCACGTGGCTGCCGCTCTTCGACGAGCAGCCGACCGGATCGATCGGCGCGATCGCCGTCGCACCCTCCGATCCCAATGTCATCTACGTCGGAAGCGGCGCTGGGATCATTCGTCCAGACCTGGCGGTGGGCAACGGCGTGTACAAGTCGACCGATGCGGGAAAGACGTGGACGCATCTCGGTTTGCGCGACAGCCAGATGATCGCGCAGATCGATATCGATCCGACGGATCCGAATCGCCTCTTCGTGGCCGCACTCGGTCATCCGTATGGTCCGAACGAGGAGCGAGGAATCTTCCGCTCGACCGATGGCGGGAAGACGTTCGAGAAGGTGCTTTACAAGGATGCGTACACGAGCGCGAACGACGTGCGCATCGATCCGAACGATCCGAAAACGGTGTACGCGGCGCTCTGGCAACAGCAGCAGAGCTTCATCGAGGGGAGCTCGTTCGACGGCGCGTCGGGCGGGATCTTCAAATCCACGGATGGCGGGAGCAGCTGGAAGAAGCTCGAGGGCGGACTCCCCACCGTGCTGCAGGCGAATCTCGCGATCGCCCCATCGAATACGAAGGTGCTGTACGCGATGCTCGCGGGAGCGCCGAGCGCCGCGGACAGCGCGCGCGGCGAATCGGAAGTGCTCGCGCTCTACAAGTCGATCGATGCGGGCGAGCACTGGTATCTCGCCGTGCACGATCCGAAGTCGAAGGATCAGGGGGCGCACAACGAGCCCGACGGCCGCCCGCTCCTGCGCATCGGCGGTGGAGACCTCGCCACCCTCGCCGTCGATCCGAAAAACGAGAATGTCGTCTACAGCGCGTCGATCGTGTTCTGGCGCACCGAAGACGGCGGCGTGACGTGGTCTCCCGTGCGCGGCTCACCCGGCGGCGATGACTACCAGAAGGTGTGGGTGAATCCGCGCGATCCGAACATCCTCCTGCTCGTATCCGATCAGGGCGCAGTGGTTTCGTCGAATCGCGGCGTGTCGTGGAGCAACTGGTACACGCAGTCGACGGCCGCGATGTATCACGTGTCAACCGACGCGACGTTCCTGTACCGCGTCTGCGGCTCGCAGCAGGACTCCGGCTCCGCATGCGTCGACAGCCGATCAATGGATGGCGAGATCACCTTCCACGACTGGCACCCCGTCGACATTCAAGAGTACGGCATCGCGGCGCCGGACCCGAAGGATCCCGATAAGATCTTCGGAAGCATGCGCACGAACGTGTCGCTCTACGATCGCAAAACAGGGCAGCTCACGCAGGTTGGCCCCGATGCCGCCGAGCGCGGAACGAAGTACGCGCGCAATGTACGCACGATGCCGATCAACTGGTCGCCGCTCGATCCGAATCTGCTCTTCTACACATCGAACGCCGTGTGGAAGACACTCGATCGCGGCCACAGCTGGACGCGCATCAGCCCAGACCTCACTCGGCAAAGCTGGGCCGTCCCTCCGAATGCCGGGAAGTATGCAGCATCCGTAACTCCGCGCCCGCAAGGCGCGATCACTGCGCTCTCACCATCTTCGAGATCCCTCGGCATCCTCTGGGCGGGCACGGACGACGGCACGATTCAGATGACCGCGAATGGCGGCGCGAGCTGGAGCAACGTCACGCCGCCGCAGATCAAGCCGTGGACCCGCATCTTCAACATCGAGGCGGGGCACTTCGACAATCGCACTGCATATGCGGCCGCGAACACGCTGCGCCTCGACGACATGAGTCCGCATCTCTGGCGCACGCACGATG
The DNA here is from genome assembly GCA_003142495.1 of Gemmatimonadota bacterium. GTDB lineage: Bacteria > Gemmatimonadota > Gemmatimonadetes > Gemmatimonadales > Gemmatimonadaceae > FEN-1250. Next base: position 1,772 of record PLMM01000177.1, read on the forward strand.
GCGGAAAGAGCTGGACCGAGATCGACGACGGCATCGCTCCCGGCGCGGTCACCAACTCCATTCGCGAGGATCCGCGGAAGCCCGGCCTCCTCTACGCCGCCACCGACGCGCAGGTGTGGGTCTCCTACGACGATGGCGATCACTGGCAGTCGCTCAAGCTCGACATGCCCGCGATCTCCGTGCGCGATCTGCTCGTGAAGGACGACAGCGCCTGCCTCTGCTCCGATCTCATCGCCGCGACGCATGGACGCGGCTTCTGGATTCTCGACGACATCACGCCGCTCCGGCAGCGAGCCGCGGTGCAATCGGCATCCGATCTCTATCTCCTCAAGCCGGCGACCGCCGTTCGCGTGCGCGGCGCCACGAATGATCCTACTCCGTGGCCGCCCGAGCTCCCCGCCGGTGAGAATCCATTGGCCGGCGCGACCATTGACTACTACATCGCTGGTCCCGTGACCGGCCCGCTCACGCTCGAGATCGTGAGCGCTGCGGGGAAAGTCGTGCGACGCTACTCGAGCACCGACCGCGTCCTCGATCCGGACCCCGCGCGCGATCCCGACGCCTACAATCTCGTCTGTCAGAAGGATCCGAAGGCGGCCGACTGCAATCTCCCGCTCTATTGGGCCGCTCCGAGCATCGCGCTCTCCGCGGGCCCAGGCATGCACCGCGCAACGTGGGATCTTCGTTACGATCCCATCGAGGACGAGCGCGACGACCTCGGCGAAGACGAGAGTGGCAACGGCGCCGTCCCCCATCGCACGATGCCGGCGATGGACGCGCCGTGGGCACCGCCGGGGTCGTACACTGTGCGCCTCTCGACCACCGGCAAGAAGCTCGAGCAGTCGCTTACGCTCAAGATGGATCCCCGCGTGAAGACTCCTCCCGCGGGGCTCGCGCAGCTCTCGGCGCTGTCGAAGGAGATGTACGACGCCGCGGTGACGGCGCGCGCGGCCTACACGCGCGCGCGCGCGCTCGGGACTCGTCTCGAATCGGCGAGGGCTACCGGCGCCGGTGCGCTTCGCGGGAAGATCGACTCGCTCGCACCCGACGATCGTGGTGCGGAGTCGCGCGCGCCGCGGCGCCGCGGACGAGCCGAGGCCGATGGGCCCGAGACCCTCAAGAGCGTCGGCGATAGTCTCATGCGTGCGGCGATGGCAATGCAGGGCGCGGACAACACGCCGACGGCCAATCAGGTTGCCGCGTGCGCGCGGGCCCGCGCGAGGTACCGCGACGTCATGGCCCGCTGGACCGCGCTCGAGAGAACGGCACGCGCCTCACTCGGCGCGAACTAGAAGCGCGAGGCGCCGCGGCTACCGGTTGAACCAGTACGACATCTTCACGAGGAAGGTGTTGTCCGGGTGCAGATTGAACAGCTGCCGGTAGTCGCCGCCGAAGGTCTGATCGCCCTGCAGCGACAGGTTGTTCTGCCGCTGCTGCGTCCACACCAGAAAGAGCGCGGAGCCGGGCCGGTACTCCCACCGCACCACGGCGTTCGAGCGGAACTGCTTGATGTTGAAGCCACTGGGCTGATCGGCGAGCACCGTGGCGTCGGTGTACGGCTTGTAGCGATCCTCGTAGTTATCCGCGAGCGGGTCGTTCAGCTCGCGAATGCTCGTGAACGTCCCCTTGGCCACGAACGGTGACGCGTAGAGCTGGAAGGTCAGATCGGGTGTTGCGGTGACATCCAAGCGCAGCGTCGCGCTCAGGGTGCGCTGATTGAGGTGCGCGAACGTGTAGTGGGTCACGTTCGCGGAATCGGTGAAGTTGCCGTACCACTGCGTATCGTCGATGCCGTGATTGTAGTCGACGCCGAGGTTCATGTGAAAACGACTCGATGCCCGAAGATCGACGTTCGGGGCGATGTCGTAGAAATGCCCGTGCCCGTAGTCGCTGCGCCCCGCGTTCACCGAGAACCCCGGGATGACCTGCTTTCGATTGTCGCCAACGAGGTTCAGGAACCCATTGAGGAACGGCGAATGTCGTACGGGAGGTCCGCCACGCGAGGCACGATCGCTGATCGTTCCGGGCAGCTGCGACTCCGTACCACCCAGATCGATCTCGAAGTTGTCTCTCAAGATGAAATGCCAGTTCGTGTTCACCGCACGATCGGTGAGGAGGCCGGCGCTGTTCCAGTAGTTCCACTCGTTTAAATTGAAGAACGCCGAATTGAAGAAGAGCTTGGGGCTCGTGAAGTTCAGTGAGAACCAGTTGCTCCAGTTCTGCAGATCGGCGCGCTGCAGGTAGCCGAGGTCGTTCGACTCGAAGCCGGGCGACATGCGGTTGTACGATGTTTGAAAGCGCGTGACGCCGCCGCCCACCTTGCCGAAGGTGATCTGCTCCGCGTCGCCGGAGAGCGACGTGCGAGCGGAATCGAGGTGCAACGAGCCGTCGGGCTGCTGATAGTAGTGCACCGCGTCCGTCTGCGTCGCGAGCATCGACGCCGGCGTGCCGCTCACCCGGCTCGCGTCGATCGAGCCGGTGATCTCGAAGCGCCGGTTGGCAAAGCGATGGCGAAAGTCCGTCGCCGCAGCGTACGCGTCGCGATTGATCAGGTCGCGGGTGAACGAATCGTTGTCGCGATTCACGCCCGTGAGGATGATGCCGATACCGCTCTCACCGCCGCGCAGATCCTGCTGCGCGCGCACCACCGCGTAGTTCGTCGTGGGCTCGAGCGTCTGTCCGAGCGGTCCATTGGCGCGCTGCGTCACCGCATCGAGCACGCCAACCGACATGCCCCCGGCGAGGCGCCCGGTGAGCTTGGTGGCGCCGAGGATCGTCGTCGACGTTGGGGAGCTCGCGTCGCCGTAAAGATAGCCGAGCTGCGGTGAGCGGCCGATGCGCCGCGAATAGAAGAGCCCCTCGTTGTTGCAGTTGACGATGTTGCAGTTCACCTGGAAGCTGTAAATCCCCGTGCCCTCGAGAAAGAACGGCCGCTGCTCGGCGAAGAAGGTCTCGAACGCGGACAGATTGAGCACCGAGGGATCGGACTCGACCTGCCCGAAGTCCGGATTGATCGTGGCGTCGAGCGTCAGATTCGAGGTGAGGCCGTACTTGAGATTCGCGCCGCCGGAGAGATTGTTGTTGCGCCCCACGCTCCTGTTCGGATCGACGGAGACATTCTTCGCCACGACGTACGGCACGAGCTCGAGCCTGTGCGGCGACGGAATGCCATCGATCTTCTCGACGGTGCCGAGCTGCGACATGAAGCGAGCGTCCGACTGCTTGTACTCCGGCCAGCTGTCGCGCTCCTTGAAGCGGTCGATGTCGCGCCAGATGCCGAAGCCGAAGGTGTGCTCCTTCGCATCCGCATAGCGCAGCTGCGAGAGCGGAATGCGAAACTCTGCCGTCCACCCGAGCGAATCGACGGTCGTGGCCGCCTCCCACACGCCGTCCCACGAGACATCCTCGGAGATGTCGCTGTACACGGCGTAGTCGCGCTTCACTCCCGCCGGGTTCACCGCGAACTCGTAGCCGGTGCGCAGGTCGTGGTACGAATCGATGATGATCTTGATCTGGTCGGTCGCCACGCGCACGTCGCGCCGCCCGAGCAGCCGGAGGATGCTATCGGGGTGTGGATCGAACATGCGCACGAAGACGTAGAAGTTCTGATCATCGTACGCGACTTTTGCTTCAGTTCTGAAGCGCGCATCGCCGTTGGCGATGGGGCTGAACTGCCGGAACTTCGTGATCGGCTGCGCCTCGCGCCACACCTCATCGTCATCGCGGCCATCGATGACGGGACGCTTCAGCGCACGCGACGCGGCGGCGATCGCCGAGCTCGCGACCGTCGTGGCCGGCGCCGCCTGATTGGGCGTGGTCGGCGCGGACTGAGCATCGGTCGGAGCCTGGGGCTGCGCGACCTGAAGGAGTGCGAGGAGAGCGAGCGTCAGCGACATGCGTGCACGGAGGCCGGGTAAGGGTCACTCATTTCGACAACGCGGCCACGAATTTGGTTTGACTACGCGCCGGTTTCGCGGGGCCGCTACTGCAGCGCGATCAGCACCGTCCACACGAAGGTGTCCCAGCTGATCGACAGCTCGTTGTTCGCAATCGCGATGGCGAAGCTCTCCTGCGGCTGGGTCACCGTGCCGACCTGCATCGGGATGCGTACGATGTCGTGCGAACCATCGTAGTCCGTTCCGTATTGCCCGTGCTGCGAGTTGACGATGAGATCGACGGAGCCATCCTTTTTTGGGAAGGTCCACAGGCTGTACGACCCCGCCGCGAACGGCTTCGCTGCCTGCGCGACATCGAAGTAGTCGACGCGATGCGACTGCGCCTTGGAATCGGCGGTGAGCTCTACTATTACATGCCGAGGCGGGAGATTGGGCGCGCCGAGCGGCTGCATGTCGAACGTGAAGCGCGTGACGGCGCCATCGCCCGCGAGCTCGAGCACATAGTGACAGAGCACGGTGCCGGGAATTCGCACCATGATTTCTCCTTCGACGCGCGAAGCGGTGCGCGTGAAGCTCTCGAAGGCGACCGTGTCGCGGCCGAGCGTGGCCGGAAGCGCGCAATGTGATAGACGTCATATTGCAGAATCATGACATGGAGGGCACGCAACGTGATAGTGACCTCATGTGCGCCCCCTAATTTCGACCTCCATGACCCTCACGGAGAACCTCACGATGCACGCCCGCAAGCGCCCGTATGCGCGGCTCACTCTCGTCGCCCTGGCGTTTCTACTGGCGTGCGCTGAGCCGACTGCGCCCGCAACCCCCGCCGCGGTCATCGCGGCGCCAGTCGTACGTCCGGATGCGAAGCTCGTCGATATCACGAACGGCATTCTCAATGTGACCAACGGGATCACGACGCTGCTCGGCGACCTGCTGCCGTGCAACGTGTCGACGGACCAGTGGAACACGGCCAGCATCGGACCGGAGGGCGGACGCTTGAACGTCGGGCCGCACACGCTGGTGATACCGCGCGGCGCGCTCCGCTCGCGGACACAGATCACGGCACACGCGGTGCGCGGCAACAACGTGCGCGTGGAGTTTTCGCCGACCGGGCTGCAGTTCGCGCAGCCGGCGGCGCTCACGCTGAGCTACGGCGTTTGCAAGGCGCCGGGAAAGCCGGTGCAGGTGGTGTACCTGAAGTCGGATGACAAGATCACGGAGACTGAGCCGTCGAAGGACTACCCGCAGTACAAGTATGTTCAGGCGGCAATCAAGCACTTCTCCTCCTACGCGGTGGCGTACTAGCGCGCGCGAAGATCGAGCACAAAGAAAAACGGCCGCCCGCGCAACTCGCGGGCGGCCGTTTTTTGTACCTCCGAATTCTCTTGAATTCAGACTATTTCTTTGCCGTTGGCGGCAGCAGCCCGTTGAGGCGCAGATAGATCGCGCTCTGGCTATAGTGGTCCGCCCAGTCGCCCACGGTCACGAACATGATGTTGGCGCGCGATCGTGTCTTCCCGCCGAAGAAGGGGAGCTGCTCCGTGAGCTTCGAGTCGTCGAGCTTCGCGAGCGCTTCGTCACAGAACGCGAACGTCTCCTTGAGCTCCTTCGTCAGATCGGCCTTGCTGCTCGCGCCCGTCACCTTCGCGCGCGCTGGCGCCTTCACCCCGCCGATCGCGCCGCAGAGATAGTCGTTCCCCTCCACGAGGTGGGCGACGATGTCGCCGTAGCTCATCTGCGCCGGGGTCGGCTTGAAGGAGTACTTGGCCTCGGGCATCAGCTCGGCGGCGGCCTGAAGATGCTTCGACGCGGATGCCGCCTGGTCGCGGAATGCCTGTGAGACGGGGGCATCCTGCGCCGCAGCAAGGCGCGGAAGAGCGGTAAAAGCGAGGGTCATCGCGAGAATGCGGACGCGCATGGAAGTGCACTCGTGTTGGGGAAGCCTCTAGTGTGCGCTCGGGACGCCACCGTGTCCAGTGATTGGCTCAGCGCGGTGCGAGCGCCGGGCGAGATTGGGGCGATGCATCGTTGCGGGCATGGCTCAATGATACATCAACGCTTCTTGATGAATCAAGGGGAGGCGAGCGGCGTCCAGCTCTACGACTTCGACGGCCCCTGCGGGGGCGCGCTCGGTACGCCCTGCACGCCGCGCAGCTCCCTGCGCAACGTCGTTACGATCGCGGCCGAGGAGTCGGCGCCCGCGGGGAGCCACGCGAGCGTGCGCTTGAGCATCGCCTGCGCCTCCGCGCCCTTCCCTCGCGACGCGAGCAGCTCGCCGAAGCGTGCCACGATTCCGGGCAACGCAGCGCTGTCGATGCGCGTGCCGGTATTCAGCGCGGCGAGCGATGCGCGAAACTCCGCCTCCGGCGTGGTGTCCGTGCTCGCAGCGTGCAGCGATGCGTCGATCGAGAGGAGGCGCGCGTACGCCGGCGGCACTCGACCGTACTTCGCGCGCACGTTCGCGAGCAGCGCCGTGGTGAGCGTCGCCGCCTCCGCGCGCTCACCATTCTCGAGCTCGATCGCCGCGAGACGCTGCCCCGAGGCGAGCGTGTAGTCGTGGCGCTCGCCCATCTTTTTCTCGAGCGCGTCGTACGCCGTGCGCGCGCCAGCTTCCGCCCCCTTCGCATCGCCCGCATTCGCACGATAGATCGCGAGCAACGAGAGGCTGTTGAGCGCCTCCGGATGATCATCGCCCTGCACGCTGATGAACATCGCGGACGACCGTTCCTGTGCAGCGATCGCCGCCGACGCATGCAGCTGAAGCGACTCCAGCAGCGCGAGCCGATCGATCGTGCGCGCGAGATTGATCCCGCCCGGCTTCTCGATCTGCTCCAGCCCCGCAAGGGCACGCTGTAGCCGCGGCGCAGCTCCCGCGAAATCGCCGCGCTTCATCTTGATTCCCGCGAGGCTCGACTCGCCCACCAGATATTTCGTGTCGAGCTCGGGGAGCACTCCGCGACGATGCTCCTGCGCGGCAGTGAGCATCGAGTCCGCCTCAGTGAGCCGATCCTGTCCCCCAAAGAGCGAGCCGAGATCGCTGAGACGGGAGGCGGTGATCGTGTCCGACGCACCTGTGAGTTGAATCTGCATCCGCAGCGATTGCCGATAGAGCGACTCCGCCTCGACGGGATGATCGGAGCGCTTCTTCGCCGTTGCGAGAATGTCGATCGCATCCGAGAGCGCCTGACTCTCCTCGCCACCTGCGTGCCGGTACTCGGCGATCGACTTGGTGAGCAGGCTGTCGGCATCGACGTACTTTCCGCGATCGTTGAGTCCCCACCCAACCGCCATCGCCTCGTCGAGCACCTCCTGCGAACCGGGGCCGTACAGCCGGCGCACGACCGCGAGCCCCTTGCGATGCAGCGTGTCCGCCTGCGCGATGCGACCGAGATGCGCGTAGGTGTTGCCGAGTAGCTCGTAGAGCTCCGCCTGCACCGTGGGCTCGCTCCCGAGCATGCTGTCGACGCGATGCGTGCCCCGGTCGAGCAGCTCGCGCACGGAGAATTCCTTTCCCTGGGTGATGTTGGGATCGGCCTCGTGCAGCAGATCGACGAGAAACTCCTTCACGCGGTCGGCGCGATCGGCCTCGAGTCGCGCGGCGCGCGCCTGCCACACGGTTGCCGCGACGCCGCCCGCTAGCACCGCAGCGATGATCGTCGCGGCCGCGACCGCATAGCGATTGCGCCCGATGAACTTTCCCCAGCGATAGCTCGCGGAGTCGGGACGCGCGCGCAGCGGCCGCCCCGTGCGATAGCGCCGCAAGTCCTCGAGCATCGCCTCGGCCGACTCGTATCGGCGCAACGGATTCTTCTGCAGCGCCTTGAGCACGATCGTATCGAGATCCGACGAGAGCTTCTGGCGGCGCGGAGGCGCGGCACCGCCGAGCACCTTCGGCCCCGTCGACGAGCGCAGCGCATGGCTCGGCGACTCCGGCTGCGTGTCGCAGACGACGCGCTCGATCTCGGCCGCGGAGCGCTTGTCGAAGCGATGCGCGCGCTGGCCCGTGAGCAGCTCGTACATCACGGCGCCGAGCGCGTAGATGTCGGTTGCGGTGGTGACGGGCTCGCCGCGCACCTGCTCCGGCGCCGCATACTCGGGTGTCATCACCTTGTTATAGCCGATCGTGAGCCCCGGGTCGGAGATGTTCTCTTCGCCGAGGAGCTTGGCGATGCCGAAGTCGAGCAGCTTCACGTCGCCGCTCTCGGTCACGAAGATGTTGCTCGGCTTGAGATCGCGGTGCACGAGCAGATTTCTGTGCGCGTAGGCGACGGCGCCGAGCACCTGCTCCATGAGGGCGAGTCGCGCGGGGACGTCGAGCGCGCGCTCGTCGCAATAGAGATCGAGCGGGCGGCCGTCGACGTACTCCATCGCGAACCAGGGAAGGTTGGCGGCAGTGACGCCGCCGTCGAGCAGGCGCGCGACGTTCGGGTGCGCGAGCGACGCGAGAATGCGGCGCTCCTCGAGGAAGCGGCGGATGAGCAGCGGATCGTGCTCGCGGCCGCGACGCACGAGCTTGAGCGCGGCCGTCTGCGCGAACTGCCCGTCTGCGCGCTCGGCGAGGAAGACCTCGCCCATGCCGCCGTGCCCGAGCTCGCGCACGACGCGCCACGGGCCGAAGAGCGCACCGGTGGGAATCGCGGCGGGCATCGGCCCGTCGAGCTCCAGCATGAGCGGGCCTGCGACGTCGGCGATCGACCGCTCGAGGAGCCCGTTCGGATCTTCGCCGGCGGCGATCATCCCTTCGATCTTCGCGCGCAGCGCGACGTCGGCGCCGCACGCGCCATCGAGATAGATGGCGCGATCGCGCGGTGGAAGATCGAGCGCATATTCGAGAATCGGCTCGATGCGCTCCCACGTGCTGTGATCGCGCGACGTCATTTCAGATCGTCAGCGAGTGCAGTCGCGAGCCAGCCTTTGGCCTTGATCCAGTCCCGGCGCACGGTGCGCGATGTGATCTCGAGGGCGGACGCGGTCTCCTCTTCGGTGAGTCCGAGGAAGTAGCGGCATTCCACCACGCGCACGAGGCGCGGGCTGAGGGATGCGAGGCGCACCATCGCCTCGTCGAGCGCGAGGAGGGTGTCGGCGCTGTCGTCCTGCGCCACGGAGAGATCGCTGAGGCTCACGCGCTGGCGCTCGCCGCCGCCGCGCCGCTGCACGTTTCGGCGGCGCGCATGCTCGACGAGAATGCGGCGCATCGCGATTGCGGCGATGCCGAGAAAGTGGTTGCGGTCCTGCCACTGCACTCGCGTCTGGTCGACAAGGCGGAGATAGGCCTCGTGCACGAGGGCGGTGGTGGTGAGCGTGTGATCGGGACGCTCGCGGCGCATGTATCGCTGTGCGAGACGACGTAGCTCACCGTAGACGAGCGGGAGCAGCTCATCCACCGTGCCGGGATCGTTCTGCGACAGCTGCAAAACGAGATCGGTCGCTGCGCCTTGCTGAGATGAGGCCAAGGATGGGATGCGAAGGCTCGTGGGGTGGCTGCGCCTGCGCTTCTGGCGACATTGCTCCACCCCGCCGCCGAGAAGATACGCATCCTGTTGCCCCAGCGACATGACCACTTTTTGCCAGAGCTAGGGGAAAGAGGTGACCGAGAGCGAGCGGCGATTCATCGGGTTTCTCCGACGAGGGCGAGGTTGGTGGCGTGCGGCCATCTACCTGGGAAGCGCACCATCGGGGAGAAAAGCGGACATCGGGCGCGGGACGCTAGCGCGGGGGCCGACCATCCATAGCGGCGCGGATCGCCGCCGCTAGCGCCTCCGGCTCATCGGTGCCGAGGCGGAATGCGCGACCCGTGCGGAGCGTGACCTCAACGGCGCGGGTGCCGGAGACGTCGTTGAGCATCCCGCGCGTGGTGACGCGAACTCCCCACCCTTCGAGCCACGCGTTGCGAGTGATTTTCGCGCTCACGATCTCGCCGAGAGGGACGCGCGTGCACCAGACGCCGAGGCCGAAGTGGCTCTCGAGCTGCGTGTCGCTCACGATGATGGTGAGCGAGGAGAAGAGCGCGGAGAAGATGAAGAGGAAGACGCCGATGGCAATGAAGAGCGGCGGCGCGACGTGGAGCTGGCTGAGAGCGACGACGGCGACAATGCCGCCGAGCATGGTGGCGAGGGTGACGTAGCCTATCTGGGTGTGGCGGTACGAGGGAGAGTTGGCGCCCAACGAGTGAATTGACAGTTGAAGTGATCGTCGAACGGAATCATACTCGATCAAGATATGGCGCGTGCGCGCCATTCGCCCTTGTATACCACATGGACACGGTGGCGGGCCTGGGCCGAATTGGGCGGTAAGGCCTCCGCGTTATCGCCGCCGAGCGAACAGTGCGCGTCGGTCGGCGAACGTGAGTGTATTGACCGGCGTCGACCAATGCTCGGGGGACGCGTCTTGCGACACGAGGTTCCCGGCTTCGTCCACCGCGATGGCAGCGGCGAAGTCGAGCCGCTTCCCTTCTCGCCACGGCAACGTCGATTGCTGAATTGTCCATGGCACTACACCGCCGCGCACGAGTCCCGTCGAGAACTCGCAGTCGAGGTAGCTGATGATCTGCGCGCGAGTTGCGTGCGTCGTGGCGATGAGCGAGTCGAGCGACTCCGCTTGCTGGAGATCAACGCTGCGATTTCGTGCGTAGAGAAAGTGCTCGCCCGCGATGAGGAGCAACCGGTCGAGCCGGCCCGCGTGCTCGACGCGTAGCGCGAGGAACCGGCCGGCGCCGCTGTCGAGGGAGCGCCACGCCTCGACGTACGAGCTGTCGGTCGCGTGCTCGAGCATGTGGCCGTCATCGATGCGCTCGAGGCGGCCGATGTCCGCCGAGCCGTCCGAGGGCTGAAAGTCGATCTCGTGGTGCCAGGTGGCGAGCGCACCGTCGACGCTCGTGGTGCCCGCGAACGCGCGTTGCTTCGCGAGGAGGAGAAGCTCGGCGTCGCTCAGATCCGCGAACGACTGCGCCCGCGCGAAGGACGGGCGGTCGCGCGGAATGCGCACGTCGGCGAAGAGCGAGGGCGTCTGGAGAAAGTGAACGTCGAAGAGGTCGGTGCGCACGCCTTTGCGCTCGATCCACTCGCGCGTCCAGACGCCGGTGAACCACGAAGGGAGAGTCGAGCTAGTGATCGGCACCAAGTGAGTGTGGGAGGTGGGGGTGCAGCCGAGCGTCAACCCGAAAACGACGACGAGCATCGCACGGGCCACGGGACCTGAAGTCGTCCACAAGCGGCCTCCTGTGATTCTACACGTAATCGATTCGTCGTCCCATGCGCACCAGCGGCAATTCCACTCCCTGCACGAGCGGCAGCGCGACGCTCTCGATAGGCGAGAAGCCGAGTGCGGCGTACAGCGGAACGCCAGGCAACGTCGCCATCAACTCGAAGTCGCGGAAGCCTCGCGCGTACGCGGCGCGTGCGCATTCAATGTACAATCGACGCGCGAGACCGCGGCGCGCGGCGTCCGGGCGCACGGAGAACGCGCGAATGCGCGCGGGCTCGGTGCGCGGATCGAGAACGGGATCCTCCGCGCCCTTCATCTGATCGCCGCCGAATGGCGTACGCCTATGCGATCTGCTCTCTCACGGCGCCATCCTCACGTCACGCGCCGTTGCGAGCCCGTCGCCAACGCGGACACCGACCACGGCGCCGCGGCCTCTCCGAGATAGAAGTACGCGCCGTTCAGCTTCACGGCCCGCAGCACATCGGACAGTGGACCCATTCGTAATGCTCCGCGTATCTCGAGGTCTTCGAAATTTGGCGATGACGCGCGGCGGACGGCGCGGAGATTCGCGTCGTCGCATTCGTCGCGTGTCGCTGTTGCGAACGCTTGACACTTGTCGATGTACTAGGTACTTGACATTCGTCACCGAACGCTACTTATTTATTTGACACGTGGAGCCGGCCGGGATACATCCACCCTGCAATTCACCCACTGTCGATGCCTCGCCTCTCCTCGAACGAGCCCCGGAGATGGCGCGCTGCACGCGGCTCTCTCACGTGAAGGAGGACTCACGATGTCGTCACTCGTGGCACTATCGGTGAGTATTGGAATTCTCGGCGCCATTGCCGCAATTCTGTTCCTGAAATTTGGGCTTCTGATCTGGGCCGCCTTCATCGCGTGGGCCTGTTTCTTTCAAGCCGGCGGCAACACGGCAGCGTTGAAGAATACGATCATCTGCAACGTGTTCGGTGCGTTCTGCGCGTGGGTGGCGGCGGTCGTCATCATCTCATTACCGTATGCGGCGTCACTCACGCTTCCGGTGTGGGCAGGTATCGTCGTCGGCATCACGGTGATGCTCATGTGTCTCGCGGCGCACATTCCTGCGCTCGCGACAATTCCGGCGAGCGTCTACGGATACGCGGCGGTGTTTGCCTATCTCCTGCAGACGCCGGATGCGATGTCCAAGGACAAGCTGATGTCGCCGAGCCTGGCGAATGCGTTCATCCTTGTGGCGGTGTCGATGATCATCGGCGCGCTGTTCGGGCTCATCTCGGGAAAGATGGCGGGAACGCTGACGTCGAAGGCGCCGGCGTAGGGCGATCGGCTGGAACGAGAGCGAACGAATCCCCCGCGCGGCTGTGGCCGCGTGGGGGATTTCGCATCACGCGGGTCAGCAGGCGGTTCGCGCGATTGGCGCAACGCGAGATCAGCGCTCCAGCCCTTCGCGTGCCCTCCGAATGAATGGGTCGATCGCGCGCCAGCTCTCCGTGGCGCGTGTCTGGAGCAGCATGTGCGGGCCGTCGATCTCGACGAAGCTCGCACTCGGTTTCAGCGCTCGAATCGTCGCGGCGCTGCGGGCCGGGACGATCCAGTCACGAGTGGCGCTGAGGCACAGCAGAGCTTTCGAGAATCGTTGAAGCTCGGCCCTGACGTCCACGTGCAGCGCAGAGGCGATCCGGTGGGCGATGATGTCACCGCTCAGAGCTCGTACCGTGCGTTGAATGTCTGCCGCCAGCGCGCGATCTCCGCCGGTGAGAANNCGCGATCAAGGATGGCGCTGGCGCTTCGACAAACGTCGCGCACAGCACGAGTGCGATGACGCGCGGGCATCTATCTGCGACGAGCAACGCGAGGGGGCCGGAGAACGATTCGGCGATCAAGACGACGGGGTCGGGCGGGAGCCGGGCAATCACCCAATCGGTGAGCGCGTCGTAGTCCAGCGGGAG
>PLMM01000092.1 GCA_003142495.1 Gemmatimonadota bacterium
ATCACCGGGCCCGAGTCGGGCGCCGAGGCGCTGCAGAAGGGCTTCCATCATCTCATCAGCCAGGTCGATCCGCCGGGGTGGCGCTATCAGCTGGGCTTCTTTCCGGCGGCGAGCGTGTCGTACACGGATCAGCTTCGCTTCGCGCTCACGGGATCCGACAGTCACGACTATATCGACGTCGTGCCGTCGTGGAGCGCGCAGTTGGGCAATGCGCGCACGAGCGCGTACGGCGACGTCCAGGCGCGCTTCGGCTATCACGTGTCGCATCCGTGGAGCCCCGCGGCTCGCGCGCGCGCCGGCGCGCGCGACTTCGGCGTCTGGCTGTACGGCGGCATGCGCGAGTCGCTCGTGCTCTACGATCAGCTGCTCGACCGCAGCTACGCGAAGAACGACACGACGTTTTCGGTGAGCCGCATTCCGTGGGTGTACAGCTACGATTTCGGCATCGCGGTGCGGCGCCACTCGCTCACGATCACTTTCGGCGGAACCCACGTCGCGCAGGAATATCGAAGCGAGGAGGTGCCGAACCACTCGTACGGCACGATCACGGTGATCGTGGACCGGGGGCTCGAGCACTGAGCCTCTGAACATGGAGTCAGCGCTAGTCGCAACTCGTCTTGTGGTGCGGCTTGAGGTGATTCTCGCAGATAACGCGATAGAACTTCGGCTCACGACCGAAGTGCAGAAGAAGGCCCACCTCCATATTGGTTGAGCACAGATAACCGAACAGCTGCCGCCGAGCATCGGGATGAAGTTGCTCCGTGGCTTTGGTCTCAATGACGAGCCTTTCGTCAACGATCATGTCGAGCGACTGCCATGCAAGTGGCTCCCCTCGAAAATGGACCATGACCGCGACCTCGCGCTCGACCTTATGGCCTTTCGCGACAAGGTCTTTTTGCATCGCGAGCGCATATATGTACTCGCGAAAGCCGAAGCCGAGCTCCTTGTGGACATCAAATAAGGTGCGGATGATGGAGCGCGACAACGCCTCCTCGAGCAAGCCGTGCTTTGCAGTCATCCGTTCAAGTCCGTTCCAGTCCGTTCAAGTCGTATCATCGATTGTTAACGGCCCACAGTGCGGCAACGCGGGTCGTTATCAAGATGAAGAACGATTCGCTATCAGTTATCAACGGCCTGTGATGCGCGCACGCTGAGCGTTAACAATGGGAAGAACGACTTGAACGGAGAACTGCACGGAGAGGAACGGACAAAGCCCGAGGGGATGGCGAACTTTACAGCAGCTTCGTTCCTCGCCACGTGAGCGTCCACTCTCGCGTTTGGCCCGGCTCCAGCCAGTTTGCGCTGCGCCATTGGCCGAGTGCCTCGGTGAGTGAGTCGGGCGCACCGATGCACGGCTCGAAGGCGAGGTTGGTGTACGGTTTCCCGCGCGGGAATGGCGACCAGCCGCCGCGATTGAGCCAGAGCCCGAAGTGCGTGACGCTCGTCGTGTCGAAGGAGACTTCCAGGCGCGCGTTCTGCTCTTCGATGGCCGCGCGCCCCGTTCCCATGTCGACGAAGAGCTTGCACGCATACTTGCGCGCGATCTGATCCGGATTGCGGAAGTCGTGATTCTTCCCCGCGGCAACCGCGCGCGGCCAGCGATGCTCCGCGCCGGGCCCGCCGAGCTCGATGCCATGCTGCGCCCACACGCGCACACGCGCGCCCTCGGGAAACTCGAGCTTCGTGTTCTTCGTGAGCGGCAGCGTAGGGTGCGCGGACCACACGAACGGCAGCCGGTCGAGCCCATCGTTTGTCACCGCATAGTGCATCTCGACGCGATCGGCGGTGACGTAGATCGCGCGCGCGAAGCGATACGGCATGCGCTTCCCCACTGNNCCGTCGAGCGTCTTGAGCTCGAAGGTCCTCGACTGCGACCAGAGCTCGCCGTGATCGGGAAGCGCGAGCCCGCTGTACGCATTCGGAAGCGAGAGCGCGGCGTAGCGCCCCGAGATCGAGGGGAGCGTGCACGAGGCGACCGTTGGAAAGCACTCGTCGTAGCCGCCGGAATCCGCCGTCTCCACGTACGACGCACCGTCGATCGGCGTCTGCTGCGAGATGACATCGCTCGTCCACAGCCATTCGCAACCGGCCATCTCCATGCTCGCGATCTTGCCGCCGAGTGCGGGGATGATGACGACTTTGGTGGTCCCGGCGCGAAGCTCGGCTGATCCGAACATCGCTCGCGCGACCGCAGTCATGACGCGATCACGCGATGCTCGCGGGGTCGATGCCGCGCGTCGCGAATATGCGCGCGACCGTGTCGCCGATCTTGTTGTTCGGCGTGCTCGCGCCGGCGGTGAGACCCACGCGCACGATGCCGTGCGGGGGCATCCACCCCTCCGTCACTTCCTCGGCGCGTCCGATCGGCTTGTGGCGAATCGTACCGCTCTCCGGGTCGATTGCCTCCGCGTCCTCGATGTGGTACGTCGTCACACGCTCGGCGCAGATCGCCGCGAGCGAGATCGTGTTGCTCGAGTTGTATCCGCCCACGACGACCATCACATCGAGCGGCTCGGCGAGAAGCTCCTTCACCGCATCCTGGCGGTCCTGCGTCGCACTGCAGATCGTGTCGAAGGAGCGGAAGTCGACGGCACGCGCCGCGGCACCGCGCGCGCGCTCGATCGCCTTGCCGATCTCCTCGCCGATCGCGAGCGACTCGCTCGCGAGCATCGTCGTCTGATTCGCAACGCCGATGCGGCGGAGATGGAGATCGGGATCGAAGCCGGGGGAGATGGCGGGCGCAAACTTCGCGAGAAACGCCTCGCGGTTGCCGCGCCCTTCGATGTACTCGCAGACAATTTGCGCCTCGCCCATGTCGCGGACGACGATCCAGTGGGCGCCGGCGTGTGATATCGCCTGCGACGCCGTCGCGCGCGTCTCCTCGTGGTAGTGCTTGCCGTGAATGAGCGAGGTGAGCCCATCGCGCGCGTAGGCGTCCACGCGCTTCCACACGTTGAGCACCGAGCCGCAGGTCGTGTCGACCAGCACGCACCCGGTGGCGCGGAGCGTTTGGAAGTCCTTCATCGGCACGCCGAAGGCGGGGAGGATGACGACGTCCTGCGCCGTGATCGCGGAGTAATCGAAGCCGGCGACGGCGGGGATGAGGATCTCGATCCCCATCTCCCGGAGCCGCGTGTTGACGTGCGGATTGTGGATGATCTCGCCCACCAGGAGGATGCGGCGGTCGGGGAATTTGGTGCGCGTCTGATAGGCGTATTCCACCGCGCGCTCGACGCCGTAGCAGAAGCCGAA
>PLMM01000203.1 GCA_003142495.1 Gemmatimonadota bacterium
AGATACTGCGCATTGCGCCCCGAGACCAGCGACAGCAGCAGCACTGCGTTTACGCCCGCATCCAGCTGCGACGCCATCGCCGGGAATTGCACGAGCGGCAGCTCAGGCGCGGCGCGCTTCAAACGCGCCGAGAGCTCCCCGCCCTCGCCCGCAGGCCCAAAGCTATTCCCGAGCAGCAGCAGCGCCGCCCCCTCGCCCGCCGCCCGACGCGCGAGCTCTTCAGCCCCCGCCGCCGACGAGCGATCGGGATCGATCAGCACCGCCAATCCCGACAGCCCCGAGAGCAAACTCTCGCTCATGCGGGCGGCCGCGCCAACGCCAGCTTCGCGATCGCCGTCATCGCGGCCCCCGCGCGAGCCGAGAGCGTGTCCGGCGATTCCGCCGCCGCCTCGAACGCGTACGTCACCATCGCATCGACCGCTAGCAGGTCGAGCGCGCGATCGCGTCCCGCGCAGTCGAGCGCCATCAGCTCGGTCAGCAACGACTCCGCGGTCGATAGCGCGGCGTCGTACGCGCTCGAGGAGCGATCAGCGCTGCGCGCGCCCAACAGCACGCGTAGCCGCGCCGCGAGCAAGACGGGTGGCGCGGGCGTGCGGGCGGAGAGCCACTCGCCAACCGTCACGCAGCTGCGGCCAGTGCCGCGCGCACCACGGCCGGCGCGCGCGCAATCGCCTCGCCAATGCGCGACGCATCCGGAATTCCCGCCTGCGCCATGTGCGCCTTTCCTCCCCCGCGCCCACCCGCCGCCTCGGCAATCGGTTTGATGAGCTGGTCCGCGCGCACACCCCTGTCGCGCAAATCATCCGTGACGACGACGAGCAGCGTGCTCTTCCCCTCACCGAACGATGTCGCGAGCACCCCCACTCCACTGCCGAGCTGCTCGCGCAGCGCATCGCCGAGTTGCTGCAGCTCCTTCACGTCGCCCGCGGTCACGCTCGATGACACCAGTCGCGACGCACCGATCGTCTCCGCGCCGGCGAGCAGCTGCTGCAGCTGATCGCCACCCCCGCGCAAGCTTTCCTCGAGTCGCTTCTCGAGCTTGCGACGCTCCTCGAGCAGCGTCTCGACGCGCTTCACGACGCCATCCGCTGGGGCGCGCAGCAGCTCGCCGAGCGTCTGCAGCTTGCGCTCTTCGCCGCGAATCATCTCGTACGCGCGCGGCCCAGTCACCGCCTCGATGCGCCGCACCCCCGCAGACACGCCCGTCTCGCTCACGATCTTGAAGAGCGCGATCTGGCCGGTGCTTCGCGCATGCGTGCCGCCGCACAGCTCCACGGACAATCCCGGGATGCTCACGACGCGCACCACGTCGCCGTACTTCTCGCCGAAGAGCGCCATCGCCCCCGATGCGACCGCGTCCCGATACGGCCGCTCCACCGTGGTGACGTCGACGTTCGCCCAGATCCCGCGATTCACCAGCTCCTCGATCTCCGACAGCTGCTCGGGCTTGATCGGGCCGTGATGATGGAAGTCGAAGCGAAAGCGATCGGGCGCGACGAGCGACCCCGCCTGCGTCACGTGCTCCCCGAGCACCTGGCGCAGCACCGCGTGCAGCAGATGCGTTGCGGTGTGGTTGCGCTCCGTGTCGCGCCGCCGCTCCGTCGGCACGCGCGCGTGCACGCGCCCGAAGTGGAAGTCCCCCGTGAGCTCGCCGATCGCGACGTGCCGCCCGTCAACCTTCTTCACCTCGTCGACCGCTACGCTCCAGCCCTCGCCCACGATCTCGCCCGCGTCCGCGATCTGTCCGCCGGACTCCGCGTAGAACGGAATCTCCTGCAGCACGAGCGCGATGCGCTTGCCGGGAAGTCGCCGAATCGCCACGACCTCGGTGTCGGCCTCGGTCACGCCATAGCCGACGAAGTTCGACGACTCTTTGCTCGCCGTCGCTCCAGGCCGTCGCTCCCACGTCGCAAAATCCGCGAGCCCTTCGTCCGCGACGCCGAGGTCGCGCCCCTTCCGCTCCTCGCGCGATTGCGAGCGCTGCGCCTGCAGCGCCTCCTCGAACGCGACGATGTCCACCGAGTAGCCGCGCTCGTGCGCCATCAGCTCCGTCAAATCGATCGGAAAGCCGAAGGTATCGTAGAGTCGAAAGGCATCGCCGCCACTGATCGTGCCGCGGCTCGCCGTCGAGCCCTGCGTCGAGCTTGCGGGCGCGAGCTGATCGAAGCGCAGCATCCCCTCTTCGATCGTCGCGAGGAAGCGCTCCTCTTCGGCGCGCGTCGTGTCGACGATCAGCGAGCGGCGCTGCGCGAGCTCGGGATACACGTCCTGCATCTGATCGACGACGACGCTCACGAGCTTGTCGAGCGTCGGCTCGCGCCTGCCGAGCAGCCACGCGTGACGCACGCCGCGCCGAAGGATGCGGCGGAGCACGTAGCCGCGCCCCTCGTTCGACGGGAAGACGCCGTCCGCTATCAGGAAAGTGATCGCGCGCGCGTGATCCGCGAGCACGCGGAACGAGACCGCGTCGTAGGTCACCGGCCGGTTGCCTGCCGGCGGCACCGCCGGCCACACTGCGGAGCCCACGC
Source organism: Gemmatimonadota bacterium (assembly GCA_003142495.1). Taxonomy (GTDB): domain Bacteria; phylum Gemmatimonadota; class Gemmatimonadetes; order Gemmatimonadales; family Gemmatimonadaceae; genus FEN-1250. The sequence goes on from PLMM01000203.1 coordinate 2,529, forward strand.
CCGCACCCGGCCGATCGTCGTACGACATGCCGAGCACCTCTTCCGCCTTCGCGATCAGCGGGACGAAGAGATCGGTGTGGTAGTTGTTCGTGACGCCCTGCAGCACCGCGGCAATGCGCTCGAGCCCTGCGCCCGTGTCCACCGACGGCTTGGGGAGCGGCTTGAGCACGCCATCCGGCTGCCTGTCGAACTGCATGAAGACGAGATTCCAGATTTCGACGTAGCGGCCGCACTCGCAGCCGAACTGGCAGTCGGCATGTCCGGCGTCGCTGGCGGCCGG
>PLMM01000312.1 GCA_003142495.1 Gemmatimonadota bacterium
CCCTGGAAGGGGCCGTAGTGCGGCGCGCTGTCGTCGCTCGCGCCGCGCACCACCATGAGCTTGGGCGCGGGGCTCTTCACGACCTTGATGAACACGAAGTTCCGGTCGTCGCGCTTCATCGCCACGTTGAAGCGCGGGCGCAGCCGCTTGATCTGCTGCAGCTCGAGCAGGAGCGCCGCGAACTCACTCGGCGCGTACTCCCAGTCGATGCGCACGGCGTCGCGGAGAATGCGCGCGCCCTTGTCCTCGGGGTATGAGCATCGAAAGTAGCTCATGAGCCGCGTGCGAATTTTCTTCGACTTGCCGACGTACACGACCTCGCCGTCCGCCGAGTGCATGCGGTAGATCCCCGCCCGATCCTTGCACTCGGACTTCACGCTCGCGCGCATGACCGCGAGCTGATCGTCGGGGGTCCTTGGGCGGCGCAGCGACTTCTTGCTCATCGCTGGCACCACGCGCAGAAGACGGTGGTGCGGCCGTCGATGGCGCTCGTGTCTACGAGGGTGGCGCCGCAGGAGAGGCAGGGGAGGCCGCCGCGTCCGTAGACCGCGAGCTGGGTCGAGAAGCCTCCACGCGCACCGGAGGCATCGCGATAGTCGCGGAAGCTCGTGCCGCGGGCCTCGATGGCCTCTCGGAGCACGCTCGTGATGCCCGCGTGGAGCGCCCGAGCGCCTTCGCGATCGATCGAGCGCGCGGGGCGCGACGGATCGATGCCCGCGCGCCAGAGTGCCTCGTTCGCGTAGATATTGCCGACGCCCGCGAGGCGCCGCTGATCCATCAACAACTTTTTCACCGCCTGTCTGGAATCCCGAAGAATTCCCGATAGATGCTGTGCTGTGAAGGCTGGGTCAAGCGGTTCTGGGCCTAAAGCGGCATCAAATTTCGCAAAACGCAGCGGAGTCATCAGCGAGAGGGTGCCGAGTCGACGGATGTCGCGGTAGGCGAGAGTGCGACCGTCGTCCAAAGCGAAAGAGACGGTTACGTAGCGGAGCGCTTCGGGCGGAAGGGTGCCGTCGTCGATGAGAAGGGCGCCCGTGAAGCGAGGCTGAATCACGATTCGGTCGCCGATGTCGAGGGCGATGGCGACGGCCTTGGCGCGGCGGAAGCTTCGCTCGATGCGCGCTCCGAGCACGCGTCGCGACAGTGACGCGGCAGTCGCGTCGCGGAGCACGTCGGCCTTGTGCACGGTCACGCCCACGATCATGACGCCCGACAGCGCGCGATCGAGGTCGCGCGCGATCGTCTCAGTCTCTGGTAGCTCCGGCACTGCGCTCCAGCTCCCTCCAGCCGATGTCCCGACGGAGCTGCTTCCCCTCGAAGTCGATCGCGCCGGCGGCGCGCGCGCTCTCCCGCTGCGCCTCCGCTAGCGATGGCGCGATGGCGGTCACCGCGAATACACGCCCCCCAGCCGTCACCAGCTCTCCGGCGGCGTTGAAGGCAGTGCCGGCGTGAAAGACGTGGACATTTGGCTCGCGCGGGGGCAACTCGATCCGCGATCCCTTGCGCGGCGAGTCAGGGTAACCTGCTGTGGCAACAACGGTGGTTACTGCGTGATTTGACGACCACTTGAGCGCCTGACCCGCCAGCCCGCTTCCATTCGCGACGGCCAGCAACGGCTCCAATAGACTACTCTCGAGCAATGGAAGGATGGCCTCCGTCTCCGGATCTCCGAAGCGGCAGTTGAACTCCACCACCTTGGGCCCCTGCGCCGTCAGCATCAGCCCCGCGTAGAGCAAGCCGCTGAACGGGGCACCTGCGGCCCGCAACGCGTCCAGCGTCGGCAGGAAGACGCGTTCCACCGCATCCGCCACCAAAGCATCGCTGCTGAGCGATACGGGGGCGTAGGCGCCCATTCCGCCCGTGTTGGGGCCCATGTCGCCATCGAGGAGCCGCTTGTGGTCCTGGGCTGCCAGCATGGGGAGCACCGTGGTCCCGTCCGTGATCGCGAAGAGCGAGAGCTCCTCGCCCTCCATGAACTCCTCCACCAGCACCTCGCGCCCCGCCGCGCCGAACGTGTCGTCGCGCAGCATCGAGTCGATCGCCGCATCCGCCTCGGCGATCGTCGAGCACACGATCACGCCCTTTCCCGCCGCGAGTCCAGACGCCTTGATCACCACCGGCGCGCCGAAGTCGCGCGCGGCGCGCTTCGCCGCCGGCGCATCGATGCAGCGAATCGCGCGCGCGGTCGGCACTCCCGCCTCGCGCATGAGTGACTTCGCGAACGCCTTCGACGACTCGATGCGCGCCGCGCCGCGCGAGGGGCCGAACACCGGGATGCCGACTGTGCGCAATGCATCCGCGAGCCCTGCTGCGAGCGGCGCCTCCGGCCCGATCACCACGAGATTGGGCTTTTCCTGCATCGCGAGCGCGACGATGCCCAGAATGTCGTCCGCGCTCATCGCGACGCAGCGGCCCAGCGTCGCGAGCCCTGGATTCCCCGGGGCGGCGATGATCTCGATCGATGGCTGGTCCTGCGTCAGCTTCCAGGCGAGCGCGTGCTCGCGCCCGCCGCCCCCGACGATCAGAACCCTCATGCGACCGTCATGCGGGCGGAGCGCCTCCGCCAGAGCCGCCGCCGTTGCCCGGTGACCGAAACGCCGTGTTGAACGCATCGCGCGCGCGATTCAGCACATCGCCCACACTCGCCGCCGCCTGGCGCGTCTGCGCGCCGTAGTAGTCCGCCGCATCCGCGACGTCGTCGCCGAGTGGACGAGTATCGTCGCCGGGACGCGGATAATCGCCGGCGAGAATGCGCTCGTACGCGCCACTCTTCTGCCAGCGCTGCAGCTCGGCCGCACGCGCGGTGTTGAACGGATGCGAGCGGAAGAGAAGGTTGAGCACCTTGAGCACGCCGTCGATCGCGTGACCGCCAACCTCGTATTCCTCCGCCTGCACGAGGAACTCCTCGAGGCTCGACTCATCATCATCCGGCATGCCGCCGGCGAACTTGAGATACATCCCCATCGTCACCGTCGGATCCTGACTCGCGAGCAGCCCCGCGCGATCGGCGCTCAGCTCCGCCTTGCGCGACCACTCGAGCAGCGCGAGCTGAATCGGCAGCGCGATCAGTCCGAGCCCCGGGATCGCGGTGAAGCCGGCGTTGAGCAGAATCAACGCGATGGTTGTGTACGTCGCGTGCCCGCTCATGATGTGGCCGAGCTCGTGGCCGATCAGCACGCGGCGCTCCTCGCGATCGAGCAGGCCGAGCGCGCCGCTGTTGAGCACGATGAACGGGCGCTCGAAGCCGACGGCCATCGCGTTGACGAATGGCGTCTGCGACACGAAGAGCTCGGGGCGCTCGCCCTTGTAGTCGAGCGTCTCGAGCACCTCGGAGTACAGCGCGTCGAGCTTCGGACGCTGGCGTGGGCCAACGCGAACGGAGTCCGCCGTGAAAAAGAGACGCACGCCGCGCTCGCCGATGAGCCCCATCACCTTGCGAACGACCTCATCGAATCCGGGGATGGCGCGCAGCGTCTGGAGCGCCGCCTTGTCCGCGGGATGCTCCCAGGCGGTCGAGGAGATGTCGGTGAGTACCTTGCGATCGGCCATGAGTCAGGCTCCCAGTTTAGAGTCCGGCGAACGCCTGCTCGACGTCCTGCAACAGGTCGTTCGTGTCTTCCACTCCGCACGAGAGCCGCACCATTCCTTCCGTGATTCCCAGCGCCGCGCGGCGCTCCGGCTCGACGGACGCGTGCGTCATGCTCGCCGGATGGCTGATCAGGCTCTCGACTCCTCCTAACGACTCCGCGAGCGAAAAGATTCGGACTTTCTTGAGCACCTGATTGGCGAGCGCCTTGGTGCCCACATCCACGGTCACCATGCCGCCCATGCCGCGCATTTGCATGCACGCCAGCGAGTGCTGCGGGTGGCTCGCGAGCCCCGGATAGCGCACGCGCTCGTGGCCGAGATGGTCGGCGAGATACGCGGCGATGACGCGACCATTCTTGTCGTGCGCGGGCATGCGCAGATGCAGCGTCTTCATCCCGCGCAGCACGAGCCACGAATCGAACGGGCCGGCAATCGCCCCCGCCGCATTGTGAATGAACTGCAGCTTCGCGGCGAGCGCATCATCGATCACCGTCGCGACGCCGCAGATCACATCGCTGNNCGCGAAGGTGTTGTCGACGATGAGCAGCGCATGATGCGCGTGCGCGACGTCTGCTGCCGCCTGCAGATCGGTGATCTGCATTAGCGGATTCGTCGGCGTTTCCACCAGTACGGCCTTCGTTCGCGGGGTGCACGCGTCTTCGATGCGCTGCACGTCCGTCGTGTCGACATAGGTGAACGAAAGGCCTAGATGCTGCAGGAGCTTGTCGAACAATCTGAATGTGCCGCCGTACACGTTCGCGCCGCAAACTACGTGATCTCCGGATTGGAAAAGCTTCATGATCGAGTCGAGACATCCCATTCCGCTCGCGAACGCAAAGCCATGCTGCGCTCCCTCGAGTGCGGCGATCGTGCGCTCGAGCGCCTCGCGCGTTGGGTTCTTTCCCCGAGCGTACTCGTACCCCTTGTTCTCGCCCAGCCCTTCCTGGATGTACGT
>PLMM01000102.1 GCA_003142495.1 Gemmatimonadota bacterium
CCAAGTTCAACGTCTCGCTCGGCTACAGCGGCAACCTCCACGACATCGCGCACGGCACCATCCTCCGCGCGCGCATCGGAGAACTCGAGCAGGAGCAGCTGCGGCTGCACGCGCAGATCACGCAGCGCCAGCACAAGATCGAAGACCTCCAGGCTTCGCTGCAGAAGGCGCAGGGTGGCGAGCTCGCCGAAGTCGCCAAGCGCCGCGAACAGCTCGATGCGCAGATCCAGGAAGAGCAGGACGCCATCAAGCGNNCGCTAATTCGAGACCCAGGTCAACGATGATCTTCTCCGTTCCCCGATCCGTTCGCATCGCGCTCGTGCTTGCCCTCCCGGCCGCCGCGCTGCTTCCCGGAGTCGCGACAGCGCAAGAGACCTACCCCCAAACGATGTACTGGGGCGCAGGGCTGATCGACATTCCCGTTGCATGGGTGTCGCCGGTGACCGGCGACTTCGCCATGAACTTCTCGGGAAAGACATTCCACGGCGCGAAAGCGTCGCCGGGATTCTCCGTGCTCGACGGCCTGAATACCAACGGCTCGCTCTCCTTTTCCTTCTTCGGACGGCTGGAGACCGGAATCTCGATCTACTCCGACAATCCCGAGTGGGGATTGTTCGCCCAGGGTTTACTGTTGAACGAAGAGAACTTCCGCCCGAAGTCCGGACTCGTGCGCTGGGTGCCGAGTGTGGCGGTTGGCATTCGGAACGTCGGTCCGTACGATCACATCGATCGCTTCACCGTCGGCTACAATCTCTTTCCGGGCACCGTAGCGAATCCCGGCAAGCAGCACGATGTCGACTCACTGCACCAGAATTTCAGCACCGGCAACACCGTCTATGGAGTCGCCACGAAGTCGTTCGCGCTTTCGGAGATCAATCCCGGCTGGGGCAAGACGACGGTGAGCCTCACCGTCGGTTACGGCAACGGCCTGTTCAAGAACAACGGCGGCCTCGGCGCACTGTACTCCCAGAATTCGTGGAGCGGCGCGTTCGGCGGAGTGAAGGTCGACTTCTATCCCACGGCGCACAGCACGCTGTCGTTCCTCGCCGAGAACAACGCGTGGGACTACAACCTCGGTGCTGCGTACGAGTGGCACGGGCTGCGCGCGGGCGCGTACTGGACGGAGCTCGGCGCCTCGCGCTCCGATACCGTCACGGTCGCGCAGAAAGAGTTCGGCTACAGCAAGTTCTCGTTCACGCTCGGATGGCAGAACAACGTGCTCGCGCTGCTGCGGGGGCACGGACTCGAGCGCCGCGTCGCGGAGCTCGAACGTCAGCGACAGCTCCTCACCACCGAGATCACGGCGCGCCAGCAGCGTGNNTCGCTGGAGCTCGAGATCAACCGGTACCAGGCGCAGAATCTGCTCGAGCTCGAACAGCGTCGCGCCACGGCGGAGCAGGAGCTTCGCTCCGAGCGCGATGCGCTGCAGCGGCTCGAGGAGCGACTCCACAAGCTGGAGCAGGACGCGCCGCCCAGTACGACCCCGAAATAGCCCACGACCGAGACCATCCTGATGCGAGCAAAGCGAATACGCTACCACTTGCTGGTGATGACGGTCGGGCTTCTGTTCCCGGCGGTCGTGAGAGCACAGCAGACCGATTCGATAATGGCCGACAGCGCCGCGCAGCAGCAGGCGTACGAAGGACGGCGCGGCGCGCTGGTGAAGGAGCTGCAGGACACGCAGGACAAGCTCGGCGACCTGCGCAGCCAGCGCGTTCGGCTCGAGGCGCGCATCGAGAACGTCCTCGCGGCGACGATGCAGAAGCGCACGCAGCAGCTGCTGGTCAGCAAGGAAGAGACGGCGCTCCTGCAGCTCGACGGCGTGCTCGCGAACGCGCAGGACAACATGGTCGCGCAGCGCGATCGCATGCGCGCGCTCGGCGACGCCGTGCGTCGTCGCGCGGGCGCGGTGCTCGTCGTCACCCTGCGCGCCGACTCCGCCGCTCCCGGCTCGCTCGGCGATGCGACGCTACAGATCGACAACGTCGTCGCGGCCACGCGCACCTACACGGCGACATTGGCCGCGGCGCTCGCGACCGGTGCCGTCGATCCGCTCTATCGCTCCGAGGTGCTGCCCAGCACGCACACGGTCGAGATCAAGATCACACTCGGCGGCCAGCCGGTGACGCAGGGGATCAACGTCAACGCGGTGACTGAGACGGTGACGTACGTCGAGTTCACCGTCCGCAATGGGCAGCTCGTTCCGAAGACGTGGACGAGCCGCGGGACTACGCCGTTCTGATTCTTTCGAGAGTGACGTGCGCACTGCCGGCTCTTGCCGCGGTGATGCTGGTGACGCCGCTCGCGGCGCAGCAGCCAACCGACACGTCCGCGAAGGCGTCCGCGCAAGTCACGGCGCCGGCCGCCGCGCCGGCGTCTCCGGTCATCGTGCAGCCCGCGCCCGATCAGGCGCGCGGCTTCGACGCCGAGCTGCGCATGGCGCTGTTCGACGTCACGATGGACCATCCGCTCAGCGCGCTCGATCGCCTCGAGTGGCTGCGCTCGTCGCCGCTCGCGGGCTCCGGCGCAATCGTACCGGGAATGCGCGCGCATGAAGATCTGCTCTTCCTGCTCGCCGAGTCGTACTATCGGCTCGGCATGCGCGATGGGTTTCGCAGGGCGGCCGCGTCGCTCGACTCCGCGGCTCCCGCTGGGCGCTACGCCGGCGTGATCGCGGCGCAGCGGATGCTCGATGCGTATGCGCGCGGCGACTATGCGAGCGTGCGCTCGCTCGCCACTACGAAGACCGCTGGTGATCGCGGACTCATCTCGCTCGTCGCCGGCCTCGCGGCCGTGCAGAGCAGGGACTTCACCGCGGCGCACGCGGCGTTCGCGCAGGCGACTGCGGCCGGCGGCCAGTTCGCGCTGTACGCGCAGTACATGGACGCACTCGCGACGGCTGCGAGCGACAGCACGAAGGGCGTCGTCGCGCTCGCGGCGCTGCAGTCGCTGAGCGAAGGACAGCGCGGTGCCTTCACCGAGCAGGTGCGACTGAGCGCGGCGCAGACGGCGCTCGGCGCCGGACAGTTCGCGGCGGCAGCGTCGCTGGCGGACGGCGTTCCGGCGACGAGCGGCGCGGGCGCGCAGGCGTTGCTCACGAAGGCGTGGGCGCTCTATCGCGGCGGCAACGCGGCCGGTGCGGCCACGGCCTTCCGCGAATTCGCGACGCGCTATCCGGACCTTCCCGAGCGCGACGAAGCGCGGCTCATGGCGGGGCAGATTCTCCTCGAGAGCGGCAAGAGCGATTCCGCCGAGAAGTATTTCGAGGGGATCGCGGACTCGATCAGCGGCGAGCTCGGTGCGCTGCAGGCGCGCGCCGCGACCGCAATGACGGACGCGAGCCGCGCGCTCGTGAACGCGCGCGTGGCCGGGAGCGTCCTCGTAGCGAATGCGAGCGCAGGCAAGGTGATCTCGCTTCCCGATGATGAGGGCGCCGAGAAGGCGCGCATCGCCGCGGCATTCGCTGGCACATCCGACTCCGCGATGACCGGGTCGCCGCCGCAGATCCTCACCAATCTCGGCATCGCCGAACGGGTGGATTCAGCGGTCGGGCCGGCCTTTCCGGTGCGCGTGGTGTTCGCGCCGCGTCTCGATGCGCGGACGCCTGGCGCGTACGCGGATCGCACGCAAGCCGTGCTCGCGACCGACATTCATCTCGCGCTCGCGTCGTACCGGCTCGAGGAGCAGATCGACGCGCAGAAGACGAAGATTGCCGCGCTCGAGAATCTCCAGCGCCTCATTGTCGAGGGCGACAGCGGCCTCGCCGACAACGCGAAGCAGATCGCGGTGACGGAGGACTCACTGCAGGCGATGAAGAGCGTGCTCGAGAACACGCGCGAGAAGGTGCGCAACACGCTTCGCCTGCAGATCACGGCCACGCGGAAGGTGGCGGCCGAGAACGTGCGGCTGCTCGACAGCACGAAGACGTCGCTGGGAGCGAACGCGAAGGGTCCCGAGATCGATGCGCTCACGATGGAGCAGCAGACCGCGGGGATCTACAGCGCGATCGCGGATGACATCGAGCGCGGCCTCGAGGCGGCGCTCGACCATCACCCGGCCTTCGTCCTGCGCGACTCGCTGGTCGCGCGCCTCGCGCGCGCGCACGCGCTACACGACACGACAGCCGCGGTTCTGGGCGATGACTCGCTCGTCGTCGCCAACGAGCTTGCGACGCAGCGTGGCAAGGAATCGAATGCGGTGATCGCGATGCGCACGGAGGTCGAGGCCGCCACAGTGCAGCGTGCGGCCGCTGAGGGCGCGCTCGTCGCGCTCGTGGATGAGGAGCTCCGCGCGCGGGCGACCGGACTCGTCGCGCGCCTGACGCGCGATCGCGAGGCCGCGGACTACGCGACTGCGAGCGCCGCGTTCTTCAAGGCGATGGATGCGTCCACCACGGTACCTGGCGGCGCTATTCCGGCGGGCACGAGCACGTCGCCCGGCGGCGCTTCCACACCTCCGCGGCAATGACGATGCATTCGCACCGTTTCCTCACCCCGCTTCTCGCGCTGGCATTCGGCGCTTCGGCCATCGGCGCGCAGACTGCGCCGTCGCCGCAGCTCGTCGCCTCGGCGCGTCCCACAGGCTCCGACGACGCGCGCGATGACGCCATCGAGAAGCTCTCGTCGTTCCTCGCGAAGTATCCGGCGAGCACGCTGCGTCCTGGCGCGCTCTTCCAGCTCGGCGAGCTGCTCGTGCGCCGCGCCGATGAGACGTTCGCGACGGCGCAGCGGGCCGGCGGCGACGCGCCCGATCGCCCGGACTATGCGCCGGCGATCTCGCGCTACGAGGAGCTGATTCAGAAGTTCCCGGCGTTCCCGCGCGTCGACGCGGCGGCCTACACGCTCGGCACGCTCTACTTCTCCGAGCAGCGCAACGCGGATGCGGCGAAGATGTTCGAGCTCGTGACCTCGAAGGATCAGTCGCACTTCCGCCCGGAAGGATATTTCCGGTTGGGTGATGCGGACTTCGAGCTCGCGGCCAAGCTTCGCGGCGAGCCGCGCAAGGCGATGTTCGTGCGTTCGGCAACGGCCTACGAGAGCGCGACCAAGATCGCGCCCCCGAACGGCGACATCTACTTCCTCTCGCTCTACAAGCTGGGCTGGTCCTACTACAACCAGGCCACGCAGACCAATCAGCCCGAGTACCAGCAGGCGGTGGAAGTGTTCGGGCGGCTCGTCGCGGAATACGACAAACTCTCCCCCGAGCAGCAGGCGCGCCTCGGACTGCGCGGCGAGGCGATCGAGTACATGGCGGTCGCGCTCACGCAGACGGGCGGCGCGGAAGCCGCGCGTCGCTACTTCGGCACGCACCCGACTACGAGCTTCAGGCTGCCCGTGCTCCGCCGCGTGGCTTCAGGGCTTCGCGATCAGGGCGACTTCGTTCGCGCCGTGGACGCGTATCGCGCGGTGCTCCTCGACTCGCCGGCGGATTCGGGTGCGCTCAGCGAGCAGCGCGAGATCGTCGACATCTATCAGAATCGCCTCCTCGAGCCGGACAAGGCGCAGGGCGCTCGGCTCGAGCTCGTCGAGCGCTTCGTACCGAGCTCGGTGTGGTGGAATGCCAATCCCGCGCTCCGCGACAGCGCGCTGACCGCGCGCGAGAATGCGCTGCGCCAGAGCGCGCAGTACAGCCTGTCGCGTGCACAGGATGCGAAGGACAAGAAGGACAAGTCGAAGTACACCGAGGCGGCTGATCTCTACGGCCGCTACATGAACGAGTTCTCGAAGAGCGACAGCGCGCAGGCGGTCGATCTGCTCTATGGCGAGGCGTTGTTCGCCGAGGGCGAGTACTTCAAGGCGGGAACGGAGTATTCGCGCGCGGCGTACTCGTATACGAAGGATCCGAAGCTCTCCGCGCAGGCGGGGCAGGACGCCATCGTCGCCTTCGATTCGGCCACCGTGCGCACGAAGGACGACCGCGCGAGTCAGGACTCGCTCTTCGCCGTGGTCGACAGGTATGTGGCGGCATTCCCGGCTACGGATGTCGCGCATCACGCGCTCATCGAGAAGGGCAAGCGCGCGTCGGAGGCGAAGCGCTGGGACGTGATGGCGGCGACGTTCAAGATGTACGCGGACAACTATCCAAATGATCCGTACACGCCGACGGCGCAGAAGCTGATCGGCGATGCACTCTACAAGCAGGGGCTCTACACGGAAGCGCAGGGGCAGTGGGAGAATGCGCAGGCGATCGCGATCAAGTCGGGGAAGAAGGCGCTCTCCGACACGATCAGCCTCGTGCGCAACGCGGCCGCCGTGACGTACGGTGACTCGCTCGTGAAGGCCGGGAACTATCGCGAGGCGGCAGAGGCAGTGTACGTGGCGTTCGCCGATCGCAATCCGACGTCGGATCGCGCGCCGGACGCGCTGCGCAACGCCATCGAGACGTACGTGCTCGCGGACAGTGTAGCGCGCGGCAAGGGCGACAAGAACGCGTCGAATGCCGCGAAGCAGCGCGCGCTCGAGCTGTCGCAGCGCCTCGTGACGTCATACCCGACGTACAAGTATCGCGTGCAGTACCAGGCGCTTCAGACGCAGCTGCTCGCCGATCTCGGCAAGCGGGATGAGTCGGCGGTCGCGCTCGAGACACTGATCAAGGACAATCCGGCGTGGCCCGGCCGCGCGGACGCCATGGTGCGCCTCGCAGTGGACTACGATTCGCTCGGCAAGCCGAAGGATGAAGCGGCTGCGTACGAGCGTTTCGCGGCGGCGTATCCGAAGGATGTGCGTGCGGCCGATGCCCAGTACAACGCGGGCGTCTCGTATCTGCAGGGTGGCGACACGGCGAGCGCGATTCGCGCCTACGGTACCTTCGCGGCGGGGCATCCTCGCGATCCGCGCACGGGTGGCGCGCAGGCGACGCGCGTGGCGCTCATCAAGGCAGGCGGCAACGTGGCCGCGGCGAACACCGAGCTGGCGAGGCTGTGCGCGAATCCATCGGCGGAGCTCAAGACGCAGTGCGCGAGCCGAATGGGCGAGAGTGAGTTTGCTCAGGGGAGGGCGCTCTTCCCCCGCTATCAGGCGCTCAAGCTCAACATTCCGCTCAAGGTCAACCTCACGCGTGCGGGCGTCGAGCGGCTGTCCGCACCGAAGCGGAAGATGCTCGCCGATATGTCCGTGCACTTCACGAAGGCGATCGCGAGCGGCGATCCGGCGTGGCTCTCGGCGTCGTCGTACTACGTCGGGCTCGCGCAGTGGGAGTACGGAAACTATTTGGCGAATCTCACCTTGCCGAAGGATCTGAGCGACGAGCAGAAGGCGGCGGCGCAGGCGGGATCGGCGCGTCAGGCGGAGCAGTACTACCAGGCGGCGAACAAGCTCTGGCAGACGCTCGTCGACAAGGCGACGGCGGACAAGTTCGACAATGCGTGGGTGCAGCGCGCGAAGGACGCAGTTGGCGGCAAGGTCGATGCGGCGCCGCCTTCGGCAGCGGCGCGATCGTCGGACGGTGATGCGCGCAGCAACGGAGGTGCGCAATGAGCCGTTTCGCGCGCGTAGGATGCGGCGTCCTCATTGGTGGCGTAATGCTCGTTGTGTCATCGAGCGTGAGCGCGCAGCAGAAAGGACCGCCGCCAAAGAAGGGGCAGGCGATCGAGATTCGTGGCCAGGTGCCGACGCCGCAGGTGGTGACGGTGCGTCCGCGCGAAGTTCCGACGTACGATCGGCAGCTGCTCGCGCCGGCGTTCTACAACGGCACGGGAAGCACGGCGGCCGCAGGCGGCGTGCAGCTGGTGCCGGAAAGTCAGATACGCGGAACGACGGCGCTCGACACCATGCCCGCGGGGATGGCGCACGAGGGGGGAGTGCCGACGGTCGGTCCGCTCGCGGTGCATCGCGACTCGCTGCGCAACGTGCGCAACGTGCGCGACACGGCCGCGACGCGAGCAGGGGCGAGCACGGCGGAGATCGAGCAGATGCGCCACGAGCTCGCGGTGCGTCGCGCACGACTCGATTCGCTGCAGCGGATGCTCAACCTGCGCTCGCAGACTCCGGTGGCACTCGGCAAGGAACCGCCGCCGCCGGTCAAGCGGATGAGCGCCGCCGATTCCGCGGCGCGCGTGGCGGAGATCGAATCGATTCGCAGGGAGCTCGAGTATCGGAAGGAGCGACTCGATTCGCTCAAGCGGGAAGTCGCCAAGATGGGACGAGGTGGAAGACCAGCTGCACCGAAGCAGTCGACGACGGATTCAACCACCGCGGCGCCAACCACGCCACGCGGCCGCAAATGATGATGCCAGTTAGAACTTTCGCTGAGGACACAGGTCGATGAGTAATCTGATCGAGTATTTCCGTAGTGGCGGTCCAATCATGTACCCCATTCTCCTGGTGGCGCTGGTCGGACTCGCCGTGTTCGTCGAGCGATTCTACATGATCGTCATCCGCTCGAAGATCAACGGACGGACGTTCATCGAGCGCGTGATCCAGCTCGTGCGCGCCGGACGAATCGAGGACGCGATCAAGCTCTGCGGCCAGTCGAATGCGGTGCTCCCCGACATGGGGCTCCTCATTCTGCGCAGCCGGAGCCGTGACGAAGCGGATCTGCAGAACGTGGCCGACGCTGCGGCGCTGAGCGTGCTCCCGCGTCTCACGCGACGGCTCCACTATCTGCCGATGCTCGCGAACGTCGCGACGCTGATCGGTCTGCTCGGAACGATTTACGGATTGCGCGCGGCATTTTCCGCGGTCGGAACGGCGGCGGCGGCCGAGCGGTCGGCGGCACTGGCGTCAGGCATCGCGGTTGCGCTGAACGCGACGGGGTTCGGGTTGTTCACCGCGATCCCGCTCACGGTGGCGCACGCGTATCTCGTCAGCCAGGCAGAAGGCATCATCGAGCAGGTCGATGAATTCCAGGTGCGTCTCATCAACGCGCTCATCGATCGTCCCGACGTCCGACTCGGTCACCGGTAGGCCGCTCGCCCGGCTTTTCCTCCGCATGATGTGCATGCGAAGGGCCGGGCAGCGTCTCATCGGACAACCACGCGTGAGCTGATCGTATGGCGTCAATTTTCCACCGGTCCAAACAACGGCGCGCAGAGCGGGCCCCCGTCACGCACGGTGGGGGCATCAATCTCGTTCCGCTCGTGGACATCCTCACCTCGATTGTCTTCTTCAGCCTCCTGACCTATCAGGGGGCGACGATGGCCGCGCTCACCGCATTCGACCTCACGCTGCCACCGGTCGTGGTGAACACGCCGGAGCAGATGGCGAAGATCAAGTCCGAGAAGGATGTGCTCAACCTGCTGCTCGCCGTACGCGTGGACAACGACAAGCTCACCGTCGAGCACTCCGAGGCCGGTGGCTTTCATCAGGTCATTCAGGGCTTCAACAAGGCGTCGCTCGACCAGCTCGAAGCGCTCATGACCAGCATTCGCAACAAGTATCCGCAGAACGCCGACGTCACCGTGATTCCCGCGGACGAAGTGAGCTACGCGAACATCGTGCACGTGCTCGAGCGGCTCAAGCTCGCGCACTTCACGGGAATCTCGCTGACCACGAAAGCCCGCGGCGCCGCGGCGGGAGCCTAGCATGAGTCGTGGAAAGGATGCGCGCATGGCGCGCCGCGCAGCGCAGTTCTCGAAGTTCCGGATGACGGAGCTCAACCTGATTCCGTTGGTCGATACCTTCGTGTCGATCGTGTTCTTCGCGCTCACCACGGCCACCGTCGGGGAGCTGTCGCCCGTGGTGCCCGGCGTCCGCCTTCCGACCGCCAGCGTCGGCGTCATCGCGCTCTCGCAGCTCACGCTCGGCATCGGCGCGCAGGTCACGCTCGGGGGGCATCCGCTCATGAACACGATCGACGCCGCGCGCGCCAAGTCCAACGATCCCGCACAGCCGCTCGTCATTCCGCCGCTCTTCACCGCGCTCAAGGCGAGTGCGGACTCGATGCGGCGCGCAAAGTCGACGCCGAAGGACTCGTCGCTCGACACGCCGCTCGCGATTCAGGGCGACAGCAGCATGCACTACGACCTGCTCGCGCGCGTGATGCAGACGGCGCGCATGGCGGGCTTCAAGAACATCTCGCTGCAGGTCAACAAGACCGGCAACGCGACCACGGTGACGACCACGCCAGGCACTCCGGGAGCGCCCTAATGGCCGCGGAAGCGCGAGCGCCGCGTCCACAGCGCAAGTCGATCGATGACGCGTCCTTCACGCGGCAGCTTCGCTACGAGTTTGCGGACGCCGAAGGACGCGCGATTCTCTATTCGTACGGCATGTCGGCGGTGCTCGGAATCCTCTGGATTCTTCTCGTGCTCTTTCTCCCCGCGCCGCCAAACTCCATCAACCTGTTGAAGGAAGAGGAGCCGGTCGTGATCGAGGTGAAGGCGGAAGACATCCCGACGCCGACGCCCGCACCCGTTGCCGCCGTCGCATCATCCGGCGGCGCTCCCAAGACCGCTCCCACGCCGGCGAAGAATCCGGGCGGCGGCAAGGGCGGCCCGCCGAAGAACGACACGCGTGCGATCAACGACGCCTTCGGCGGCGGCTCGTCGAACAACACGGGCGGCATGGTCGGCGATGTGTCGAACGCGCTGCGCGGCACTGAGATCTCCAGTGGCACGGGCTCCGCGCCCGGCGCGCAGGGAAAGGCAGTGATTGGCTACGGCGCGGGCGGGCAGAGCTCGCGCACGCCGGGGCGCGGTGGGCTCGGCGACGGGCTCGGCGGCACGGGCGCGGGGAGTGGGCTCGGTGGCGTCGGCGGTGGCGGCGGCGTCGGCTTCGCGACGGTGCGTGTGGCGCCTCCCAGCGTGATCCACGCCGAGAACGTCGGCGGCCCGGGACGCAACGTCTCCGACCTCGGCGACTACGTGCGCGGGCGCAACTCGCAGCTGCAGTTCTGCTACTCGGAGTACGGCCTCAAGACGAATCCGGCGCTCGCCGGATCGGTGGCGGTCGCGGTGACGCTCACGGCGGACGGCGCGGTGACGAACGTCGACATCACCAAGCGCACGTGGTCAGGTCCGGGCGCCGCCGAGGCGGAGTCGTGCATCAAGCAGCGAATTTCCGGATGGAAATTTCCGAGCTCCGATCACGGCGGCGGGACGTACTCGTTCTCGTTCTCTTTCAGCAGATAGGGAGTAGGGGACTGCAACTGCTGAACACGGATCAAACCAATAGCGACGAATCGAACCGTGCCCACAGGAGAGAGCTCGTCTTAGTTTGTCGAGTCTGAACTGCAACTACGAGCACGAAAGAGACACAAAAAAGACGAATCGAACCCGACGCGCGGAAAGCAACTCGCCGCGTCGGGTTCGATTCGTAGTTGATGATGTGCCGGGCGTCTGCGAGCGTAATCATGCTGCTCCTCCTCGAGTCGTGAGGTATCGATTCGAGGACTCACGACGGGCACGAGCCGCACCGTTTGGGCAGCGCGATCAGTGTTTCTCGACGCCCGGGTGCACAGTGCGCGCGGCGAGCGAATCGCGCACGCGGCGAGCGCGGTCGCGTGCGGTGCGGAGCTCGGCGGCCGCAGCGCGACGATGCTCGAAGGCAGCGTATGTCGCGATGTACGAGGAGTCGAGCCGGTTCGCATCGCGGAGCGCGAGCGCCTCGCTGTCGAGTGATGTGCGCGCGAGCGAGAAGCGCGTGGTGAGCGAGTCGAGCGCGGCCGTGGCGGCGTGGAGCGCGGGATCATCCGGCACAACGGGGACTGCAGCGGGCGAGTGCGCCGCTACTCCCACGCCGCTTCTCCCAGTAGTAGTATCCACCTGTGCGGCGCGCGTGTGCTCGCCGCTGCAGGCGCCCGTAGCGCAGAGCGCAACGGAAATGAGCACGCGACCGATCGCAAGGAGAATTGGCTGACGGTGTGGCATAAGGCGCTGCAAGCTATCGGAGCCCTGCTCCTGCTGCAAACATCGGTGAAGCTCCCCGAGCCGCGCGGCTACATCAACGATTTCGCGTCGGTGATTCCGGCCGAGCAGACGCAGCACATTCAGGCGATCATCGATGATGTGCGTGCGAAGTCCGGCGGCGACATCGTCGTCGTGACGCTCGCGGACCTGGGCGATGCGGCGCCGTCGGATGTCGCGCTGCAGATCGGCCGCCAGTGGAAGGTCGGCAAGTTCGGCAAGCCAGGCGACCCGACGCGCAACACGGGCGTGATCGTGCTCGTGCAGCCGAAGGAGACGGCGTCGTCGAGGCGCGGCCAGTGCTACATCGGCGTGGGCTATGGCGCCGAGGGCTTCATCACAGATGCGACGTCGGGGCAGATGTGCCGCGATGCGACGGATGCATTCAAGGCGCACAACTACGGCGACGGGATCGAGCAGGTCGTCGAGCAGGTCGCGCAGCGATTCGCCGGCGAATATAATTTTGCGCTGGACACATCGCTCGTCGAGGCGCGCGCGCCGGTGGAGCGCGGGAGATCGCCGCTCAGGGCGATTCCGCCGGTCTTCATCATGATGCTCGCGTTCTTCGCGTTCTTCGTGATTGCGAACATGAGCCGGATGCGGAAGGCTGGATGCAGCGGCTGCATACCGATTCTGTTGTCGAGCGGCGGGAGCGGCGGCGGATGGAGTAGTGGCGGGAGCAGCTTTGGCGGCGGTGGCGGAGGGTTCGGCGGCTTCGGAGGCGGTGGTGGCTTCGGTGGTGGTGGCGGCGGCTCCAGCTGGTGAGATGACATGGCGAAGATGACGCAGGTCGATTTGGTCGCGCAGCTGCAGAAGGCGTTCGGCGATGGGCTCGAGGCGGTGGTGCTCTACGGCTCCGCGGCGGCTGGCGAGCACATTCCCAAGCGCTCGGATTACAACGTGCTCGTGATCGTGCGCGAGCTCGGGATGCCGGAGCTCGAGAAGGAGGCGGCGATCGCGCGCGCGTGGGCCGAGGCGGGGAATCCGCCGCCGCTCACGCTCACAGCGAGCGAGTGGCGCTCGTCGAGCGATGTGTTCCCGATGGAGTATGCGGACATTCTCGAGCGGCATCGCGTGCTGTACGGCACTCCACCCTTTGATGGGATCGCAGTTCAGGCGCGAGATCTAAGGTTGCAGCTCGAACACGAGGCTCTAGGGAAGCTGCTGCAGCTGCGGCAGGGGATCCTCGGCGCAGGTGGTGACAGGAAGCGTTTGGTGGAGCTGCTGGCGGCGAGCCTCAGCACCTTCATGGTGATCTTCCGTGCGCTGCTGCGCTACCACGGTGAATCGCCGCCCGCGGACTACGAGCGGCTGGTGAGCGCGGTGTCGGCGAGAACGGGGCTGGATGGTGCGCCCTTCGCGCGCGTCGTTCGTCATCTTCGCGGGAGCGAGCTGCTTCCGGAGCGCGAGGTGCAGCAGGTGCTCGCCGGCTATCTTGCCGGAGCGCACGCGCTGGTTGATTACCTCGACCGACTAGAGGAATCGAAATGAGACGCATGATGTGGGTGCCTGCGCTGCTCCTCCTGTGCGCCTGCCCATCGGACAAGAAGACGGCGCCGCCAGCGGTGGCGCAGGACACGACGCCGGCCGATCTGAGCGCCGTCCAGACGGCAATGCCGGCGGCGGCGCCGGATACGTTCAAGCCGCCCGTGTTCCAGAAGCCGGGTGTGTCGATGAAGATTCCGAATGCGCCGCCGGAGCTGCTCGAGGTCGTGCAGCGCGAGCAGGCTTTCTCGAAGTTCTGCTACCAGGAGTTTGGGGAGAAGGCGGATCCGTCGCTGCAGGGAGGCGTCGCGATGGTGGTGACGGTGAACGGCGAAGGGGTGAGCGACGCGAAGGTCAGGGCGGACAGTTGGACGTCGAAGGCCGGGAAGCAGGTGAACGGCTGCCTGAACGAGAAGGCGACGCGCGCCTGGAAGATTCCAGCGGACGCGGTGAAGCCCGGGCAGTACGTGGTACAGCTGGCCTTCCGTCCGACGTAACTTTGGTCGTGCAGTCGCGGGCCATGCAATTTTCTTTATCTCGCAAGCGGAGAGTCACGATGCGCCTTCGTAAATGGCTGGTCCTTGCTCTTCCGCTCGCGGTCGCGGGCTGCGGATACAACTCGATCCAGACGATGGACGAGCAGGCGACTGCCGCGCGCAGCCAGATCGAGGTGCAGCTGCAGCGCCGAGCGGACCTGATTCCGAATCTCGTGTCGACGGTGAAGGGGTACGCGGCGCATGAGGAGCAGGTGTTCAACGAGGTCGCGCAGGCGCGCGCGGGGCTGGTCGGCGCCATTCAATCGCACGATCCGCAGCAGATGGCCGATGCGAATGCGGCGACGACGGGCGCGCTCGGGCGGCTGCTCGCGATCTCGGAGGCGTATCCGCAGCTCAAGGCAGACCAGGGTTTCCTGAAGCTGCAGGATGAGCTGACGGGCACGGAGAACCGGATTGCAGTCGCGCGAGGCGACGACAACAAGGCGGCGCAGGACTACAACACGTTCATCCGGAAATTCCCGACGGCGCTCACGGCGAAGGTCATCGGCGCGAAGGCGAAGCCGTACTTCGAGGTGACGAACGCGGCGAACCGGGACGTGCCGACGGTGGACTTCTCGAAGCCCGCGACGACGACGGCTCCGGCGCCACCGCCTGCGAAAGTTCCGTGACGCGTGGGTTGAGACTGATCGCGAGAGCGCGGCCGATACTGGCCGCGCTCTTCGTTTACGGATGTTCGTCGTCGGGTGCATCGCATACATCTGCGGTAGGCGGCGTGCGTGGCGACGCGATGGTCTTTCCGCTCGCGGTGG
>PLMM01000183.1 GCA_003142495.1 Gemmatimonadota bacterium
CACTCTCCTCCGTGAGATGATTCCGCAGCATCTGCGGCATTTTCGGAAGTCTAGCTGATGCTTTATCGGCGGTAAAGTGCCCGCCCTGTCCGACAATCCGGAATTGCGGCTAGCTTTATGCTGCGTAAAGCAACTCCTGCGCCACCAGAGTGTGTGCCGGCAACGATGGTGGCCTGGCCAACGATGGTCCAACTGCATGCTTCCAAGGCAACTCGAATCGTGCTCCAATTCAGTGGCGTGCCGCCACCCAGTCGGGGTTCCTCCGACAGCCACTCGGGCTTCCGCCGACTTCGCGCCGGTGGCATGCCTCTTACCTATGCGGAGGTAGAGCAGGCCCATTCTCGCCACCCTCGCCACGTCTCCTCTCTGAGCGCTTGCTTTTGACATCTTCACCGAACTGCCGCACGTGCCGGTGCGTCGTGGGCTTTGCAACACGAGCGACGGTAGCCGTCGCGATGCTCGCGTGTGCAAATCGCACTTTGAGCGCGCAGCACGCCCACGGCGACAGCACGACGACAACCCTCGGCTCGCTCTACCGCATGGTCGCAGCCGAAAGCCCCCGCCTCACTGCTGCACGTGCGTCAGCACGCGCAGCAGCCGCGCGCGTCTCCTCGGCCAAGCTCCCGCCCGATCCGCAGCTTCAGTTCGGCTTGATGAACCGAACGCTCTGGTCGCTCCAACCGGACCCAGTGCTCGGGATGACGCAGATCCAGCTCATGCAGATGCTGCCCGTGGCCGGGAAGCTGGGACTCGCGGGGCACGTAGCGGAGGCGCAGGCCGCGGCCGCCGACGAGCGCGCAAACGATGTGCAATGGGATGTCCGCAGCCGCGTCGCGATGGCGTTTTACGATCTGTATCAAGCGGACCGCTCGCTGACCGTGGCCGTCGACACGCGCCGCCTCCTGCAAAACATCGCCCAGACGGCGCAAACCATGTACGCAGTTGGCGACGGGCGACAGCCTGATGTGCTGCGCGCCAACGTGGAAGTCGCGCGCATGACGGAGGATATCATCCGCATGCAGGCGATGCGGGTCTCGATGGTCGCTCGGCTCAATGCGATGATGGCCCACGATGTCGTAGCAGCATCGGCGCAGCCGGCACTTCCCTCGTTTCCTGCGGAAATTCCGCCGCTGGACTCGCTGCAGCAGATGGCCGAGGCGCATCGGCCGATGCTCATGGCGGGCGAGCAGGACGTACTGGCAGCGCTGGCCGCCGAGCGGCTGGCGCGCCGGGAGATCTGGCCGGATCTGCAAGTCGGCATTCAGTACGGCCACCAGTCGCTTCCGATGGGCACCCAGAACATGGGTAGCCTCATGATCGGGGCGACGCTGCCGATTTTTGCACGCAGTCGCCAGCTCAAGATGCGCGAGGAAGCCGCGGCCATGCGCGCGGAAGCCGAAGCGGACCTCACAGCCATGCGCGCAGAAACGCGTGGTCGGGTCGGGGAACTGCGCGCCGACTACGCTCGTGCCCGCAACCTGTCGACGCTCTATCGCAGTACGATTCTTCCGCAGGCAGGAGCGAGTGTCACGTCATCGTTCGCCGCGTACCGCGTGGGTGAGGTGAATTTCATGACGCTTCTCGACAATCAGATGACCGTCAATAAGTACAGCCAGGAGCTCTTCGCGCTCGAGGCCGACGAAGGGAAGACACTCGCCGAGCTGGAAATGCTCATCGGCCACGCAATCTTCGACGTTGATGCTGTCGCCGGAGCCAGTACGCCCGCAATGGGCGGAGTACGATGAGCTCCATTCCGGGGGCGAGGGCAGGTGGAGCTGCCATGAACGCGAGCAGCGCTACATCGCCATTCGGTAACCGTCCGAGTCGGCGCGGACGCTGGCTCGCGATCGGAGCGTTCGTGCTGGCGCTCGGTATCATCGCGCTCGTCGTGTACCGGTATCGGGGCGGAAAGGCGGCGCCGAGCGCTCAACCGCGCACCGCCGTCGTCTCGCCTGCATCAGATGCGCCGCAGCCAATCTTGCTCGCGAGCAAGGGTGCGCAGCGTATCGGTGTCACATACGCTGCGGCATCCATGTCTCCCCTCACGCGCGAGGTCCGTTCTGCCGCGCAGGTGACGTTCGATGAAACGCGCGTGAAGACGATTGCGCCCAAGGTCGATGGTTGGGTCGAACAGCTCTATGTGAACTACGTAGGGCAGTCGCTCCACGCGGGCGATCCTCTGCTCACGATTTATTCCCCGATGCTCGTTTCCGCGCAGCAGGAGCTCTTGCTGTC
The DNA here is from genome assembly GCA_003142495.1 of Gemmatimonadota bacterium. Lineage (GTDB taxonomy): Bacteria > Gemmatimonadota > Gemmatimonadetes > Gemmatimonadales > Gemmatimonadaceae > FEN-1250. The sequence goes on from PLMM01000183.1 coordinate 2,236, forward strand.
GCGGCAGCTTCAAACCGACATGTCCGATGCGGCACCCGATGCCAAGCAGTCTGCGACGACTCTCGCGGAATCGGCGCGTCGCCGGCTCCTCTATTGGGACATCGGCGCCGCCGACATCGATCAGCTCATCGCCAGCGGCGAAATACGCAAGACGATGACGCTCCGGTCGCCAGTGAGCGGCGTGGTGCTCGAGAAGTCGGTGTTGGGCGGCCAGAAGATCATGGCGGGCGAAGCATTGTACAAGGTGGCCGACCTGAGCGTCGTGTGGCTGGAAGGCGAGGTGTTCGAGCGCGACCTGCCGCTCGTCCAGTTGGGCGCAATGGTTACCGCGGATTTCGAAGCACTTCCCGGCGCACATCGCTCGGGACGCATCTCGTACATCTTCCGCACCGTCAATCCGGAGACGCGCACCGTGCGCGTTCGCGTGGTGTTGTCAAATCCGGGACTCGCGCTCAAGCCGGGGATGTACGCGACGATCCGTATCACCGGAACGAGCCCTCAGTCCGTCCTGAGCGTTCCGCGCTCGGCAGTACTTTCAACGGGCGAGCGCAGCCTGGTGTTCGTGAAGCGGCGCGACGGCATGCTCGAGCCGCACCCGGTCGTACTCGGCATTGCGAACGATACGCAGGTGCAAATTCTCTCGGGGCTCGCCGCCGGCGATACCGTTGTCGCGTCGGCCACTTTCCTCGTCGATGCGGAGAGCAATCTCGGATCCGTGCTCGGCGGCATGGGAAACATGCCGGGCATGGACATCACCAAGCCAGTGACTGGCACCGTTAGCGCGGGCGCGGTTGCTCCCCCTGCTCCCGCACCGCGGCCAAGCGCGCCGCCGGAGCGCAGGTAACACGATGCTCAAGCGCATCATCGAATGGTCCGTCGCGAACAAGCTCATCGTGCTGCTCTTCACTGTCGCCGCAATCGCGGGAGGAATCGTTGCCGTGAAGCGAACGCCGCTCGAGGCGCTTCCGGATTTGAGCGACGTCCAGGTCATCATCCAGACCGACTACAGCGAGCAGGCGCCGCAGATCGTCGAGGATCAGGTCACGTATCCGATGGCTGCGGAGATGTTGAAGGTGCCCGGAGCCAGGGTTGTGCGCGGCTATTCTTTTTTTGGCGTGTCCTTCGTCTACATCATCTTCCAAGACGGCACGGACCTCTACTGGGC
>PLMM01000070.1 GCA_003142495.1 Gemmatimonadota bacterium
GCCGTCGCCGTGCGCTCGCTCGAGTGCGCGGTGAGCGTAACCGGGAGCGAGACGCCGGCGAGCTCCGTGTACGCGTTCGGCTCCGCGGTGAGCGGCGTGAGCGCGGGATACGTCTTGTTGATGGTGTGGCCGAGCTTGCGCGCGACCTGCAGACCCAGCCCGTCGCTCCCCGTCTTCGGAACGGAGAGGCCGCCGCTCGCGACGATCACCGCGTCGACATCGAGCGGCTCTGCGCCGGCGATCGTGACGCGCCATCGGTCGTGCTCGAGCGGCTGCACGCCGTCCGCGTGCACGTTGACGAGCAGCCGTGCGCCGTGTCGCGCGGCGAGCGCGAGCAGCCCGTCCCGCACGTCGCGCGCGCGGTTGGACGCAGGGAACAGCTTCGCTGATTCGACCTCCTCCACGAGCGCGAGGCCGAGCTCGTCGTCGAAGAAGCGGATCTGTTCGGCGAGCGGCCAGGAGCGTACGATCTTGCGCAGCGTGTTCGGCGACGAATCCGTGATGAATCGTGTCTCGTCCAGGCGGGAGGGGAGGATGTTGCAGCGCCCGCCGCCGCTGATGAGGATCTTTCGTCCGCCATCGGCGGTGCGCTCGAGCAGCAGTACTTGAGCGCCCGCACGCGCGGCGAAGATGGCCGCCATGGTGCCGGCTGCTCCCGCGCCGATCACCGCGATGCGGCGCTGCGGGGAAGCGTCGACGGCGGAACTCTCGTGTAAGGCGGTCGTAGAAGGCACGGAGGGATGATAATCGGTGGCGAGCGCCTCTCCGGCCCGCGCAGGGAAACTTCCTCCGCCTTCGGCGCGTAGGGATCGGTGTCCTCCCTGGAGTCGATCACACCATGTTAGTTGCCCTCCTGCGCCTGTTCGCGCTTCGGCCGCTGCTCACGCTCGTCATCTTCGGCATCCCGCTCTTCGTGCTCATCGCGGTCGGGCTGTTCGCGATTCTCGCGTTCAAGCTGATCGTTTTCGTCGTCCTGCCGATCGTCGCGGTCGTCTGGCTGGTACGCCGCCTCTCGCGCGCCGGCGACTCGCCCGCGCTCTGAGCGCCTCGCATTCGCTAGCTTTCCGGCACCCAGCTCGATCCCGCGCCGGAGACAATGTCATGCAAGCGAAGAAAGCAGAAGCGCTCCGCACCGAGTGGGGCGATCGCTCGTGCGAGCATCCCGCGCTCGCGAAGGAGTACGCGGAGGGAAAGCGCACGGGCGACTACGTGTGCACGCAGTGCGGCGCCAAGGTGACCTTTCGGCAGCGGGCCGAGATTCTCGCGTCGCGCCGCGCCTAGATGATCCCGCCGCCCGCGCCCGCCGAATCAAATGCGAGCTCCACGACGCCAGCTGCCGCGACCTTCCTGGTTCGCGGCATCTTCGTTCTGGGCACGCGCTCGCTGTTCATCGTGCGCGGCACCGTCACGAGCGGCACGGTGCGCGCGAAGCAGCGCGTGATCGGGTTGCCGGGAATGGACGGAGCGGTGCAGAGCGTCGAGGCGAAGTTGCTCGACATCAACGGCGGCGCCGCGCAGAGCGCGCTCACCTTTCACTACGGGAAGCAGGCCGAGCTCGCGCGGTGGAGGGCACTGGTGACTGAGGGCTCGGTCCTTACGCTTGGCGCGCCCGGCTGATCACTGCGCGAGTCGCGGCTGAGCTCGCGCGAGCTGCAGCATACTGAGGCTGGTTCGTTCGCCATCGAGCACCTCGCGCACGCGCGACGCGAGTCTCGTCGGCGTGAAGGGCTTCTCGAGAAAGGAGTAGCGCTCGCTCGCGATTCCGCGACGCGCCGCCTCATCGCGCGTGTACCCAGACATCAACAGTACCTGAATGTCGGGGAAGGTCGAGCCGATGCGCTCCGCGAGCTCGGCGCCGCTCATCTCGGGCATCACCATGTCCGTCACCACGAGATCGATGCGCCCCAGGTGGTGCGCGCAGATCTGTAGCGCGGCGAGGCCATTGACTGCCTCCAGCACGACGTAGCCGCGCTCGAGCAGAGCGCGACAGGCGACGATGCGGAGCGCGACGTCGTCTTCGACGATCAGAACGGTTTCGCCTCCGCTCTTCGGAAGCACATCCGTGGCGCTCTCGTCGTCCGACAGTCGATCGGGCACGGAGTCGACTCGCGGCAGGTAGATCTTGAAGATCGTGCCGTGATCGGGCTCGCTGTACATAGCGAGATGCCCGCCGCTCTGCTTCACGATGCCATAGACGGTGGACAGTCCGAGCCCGGTTCCCAGATGCGCGGGCTTGGTGGTGAAGAACGGCTCGAAGACGCGTGTCTGCACGTCCAGCGACATCCCGGCGCCGTTGTCGCTGACGGCAATCATCACGTAGGGGCCGGCCTCGATCGGCGCCTCGTTGGCGCGCAGCTGATAGCTCGTCTCGAAGTTGACATTCGCCGTCTCGATCGAGAGGCTACCGCCGTTCGGCATGGCGTCTCGCGCATTGACGACGAGATTCATGACGATCTGTTCGATCTGCCCGGGATCGGCGGCTACGGATCCGAGCGCTGGATCGAGCGTGAGCACGATGTCGATGTCCTCGCGGAGCAGGCGGCGCAGCATCTGCTGGAGATCGCCGATCACCTGATTGAGATCGAGGATGTGCGGCTTGAGCACCTGTTGGCGGCTGAACGCGAGCAGCTGTTTCGTGAGGAGCGCGGCGCGCTCGGCGGCACGCCTGATCTCGCGGACATCGCCGAGGGCGGTGGAGCTTTCGTCCATCTCGGCGGCGAGCATCTGGCTGTAGCTGATGATGACGGTGAGCAGATTGTTGAAGTCGTGCGCGACGCCGCCCGCGAGCTGCCCGACCGCCTCCATCTTCTGCGCCTGCCGCAGCTGGGATTCGAGGCGCTTGTTCTCGGTCACGTCGGAGTAGATGCCGACGTAGCCGGTGATCTCCCCATCGGCGTCGTGCAGCGCGCCCTGCGACACGAGGATATCGCGCAGCGTTCCGTCGATTCGCAGGCGCTGCGTCTCGTGGTTCGTGATCACTTCGCCCGCGTGCAGGCGCGCGAGCAGCGTAATCAGCTCTGGCCGCTTTTCCTCGGGAATGATGGTGTGGATCGACTGTCCGACGGCGTCATCGGCGCTCCAGCCGAACTGCAGGGCCGCGGCACGATTCCATTTGGTGATCGTGAGGTCCGGCGCGAGGAGCACGATTCCCAGTGGCGAGTCGTCGACGACCGCGCGCAGCAGCGCATTGCTCTTGCTCAGCGCGACCTCGGCGAGCTTGCGCGCGGTGACGTCGAGCGCAAGGACGATTCGCGCACGCTGGCCTTCAAAAATCACGCTGTGCGTGACGATATCGACGTCGATGAGACTTCCGTTCTTGCGACGGTGGCGCCACCCCGGGCTTCGATTGAGCTTATCCGGGTGCCGCTCGCTTTGCCTCAGAATTTCTGCGTCCTCCGGAGTGCGAATGTCCTCGAGGCCCATCCCCAGAAATTCGGCGACGCTGTAGCCATAGTGCTCGACCGCCGAGGTGTTCACCGCGAGGAAGTGGAGCGAGCGCTCGTCGTACACCCACATCGGCACCGGATTCCGATCGAAGAGGAGCCGGTACTGTTCCTCGAGGATTCTTGCGGCGTCGCGCGACTCTTCCGCCTCCGCGGTCGCCTCGCTCAGCTCGTGATTGGCAAGCTCGAGATCGGCGGTGAGCGCTTCCTGCTCCATTGCGGATTCGGTGAGCTCGTGATTGGCGATCTCGAGATCGGCGGTGATCGTCTGCTGTTCGGCCGCCTGCTCCTCGAGCAGGACGGCCTGCTCCCTGAACAGTGCCTGCTGGTTGAGCATGCGCGTGGCGTAGTCGAGCAGCCCGCGTCGCATGCGCACGAGCGCGAACAGGACGAAGAGGGCCTCGATCGCGATGACGATGACTTGCGCCCACGCCCACATCGCGATGCGTCGGGCGCGTTGCGTGAACAGCGCTTCCTCGTTGCGCTCGAACGTCGCGAATTGCAGGACTACGTTCGAGAACTCGGGAGCGCCGGCCTTTTTCTCCTGCGCCAAACGCGCGCGCGCGCGTGCATCGCTCGTGCGGAGCATGGGATCGACGTAACTGCGATTCCATTCGGCGATGGATGCGGAGATCAGGCGGAGCTGGGCCTGTTGCGCGGGATTGTCGACCGTGAGACGGGTGAGCGAATCGATCCCACGCTCGAGCGCGGGGCGCGCCGTACGCTCGAGTGCGAGCATCGCGCTATCGTCGCTGATCAGAGAGCGATTGATGCTCAGCTGTCTGTCGTGCGCGAGATTCAGCGTGCTCGCCGCCGTCAGCTCAACCGTTCGCGTGTGCACGACCCATGCAGCCGCGCGGCGGCCAAGGCCGGTCAACACGATCATCGTGATTGCCAGCGCGATCATCGATTCGATCGCGCCTGCGGCAAGACGTCTGATGAGTTGGACGAGGCGTTGTGAGTCGGGCATATGCGCCGATTGAGTTGCACGCACGGAGCGACAATGTGCATCGTGCCCGTCCGTATTACACTAGTGTCGGGGGCGGCTCGTCGAGAAAGGCGTTTATTAGCGGGATATAAGTGTATAAATCGATCCCATCGACGATTTGTGAGACGGTGTTCTTCCGACAGGCAGGGCCATTCACGGAGCGCGACCCGATGGCGAACATCATGTTCCGGCACATCACCGGGTCGCGCGCCACGGAAGTCGACGTGGTCGAGCTTGGCGAGCATCGCGAGCTGATTTTGGGGCGCGCGGCGAGTGCGGCCGTCCGCTTCGATCCGCTGAACGATCGCGAGGTGGGGCGTCATCACGCGCGCATCTCGTGGTCGGATGCGACGCCGCTGATCTTCGAGATTGTCGACCTCAAGAGCCGGAATGGTACGTTCGTGAACGGCCGGCTCATTACGACGCCGATGCGGCTCAACGTCGGCGATGTGATTCAGCTGGGGAGGCAGGGGCCGGAGGTGGAGGTGCGCTGGGAGCTCGCTCCCAAGACGTCGGTGCTCACGCTGATCGGCTGACGGCGCGATCGCACGCCTTCAGCAAAACGGCCCCAGCTTCGACGAGTCGAGGCTGGAGCCGCAAGAACATTTGCTACCGCCGTCTGCAGCGGCTGAACCGATCGCATTAGTCCGCAGCTGAGCGGTCTAACATGGTCGGGGCGAGTGGATTTGAACCACCGACCTCCTGGTCCCGAACCAGGCGCGCTA
>PLMM01000320.1 GCA_003142495.1 Gemmatimonadota bacterium
CGAACGTGCGCTCATGTTTGATGAGCCAGCTCGGCGCAGTCGCCGGGCGCAATAGCTGTTCGGGAAGCTGGCAGCCGGCGGCGGATCTGCAGATGAACTTCCGGCCGGCGTTCTGGGGGCTCGAGCACCGGATGACGATCATGGTGTCGACGGTGAATCTGCTCGCCGGCATCGATGAGGCGGTGCACGGCGACAACGATCTGCACGGGTGGGGCGGGGTAACGCGTCCCGACCCGACGCTCCTCTTCGTACGCGGCTTCGACCCCGTGTTGCAGCGCTTCATCTACGAGGTGAATCAGCGCTTCGGATCGACGCGAGGAACCTCGAACGCTTTCAGGGTGCCCTTCCAGCTCGCGGTGCAGGCGCGCTACGTGATTGGTCCGGACCAGAACGCTGCGCGGCTGCGCGGATTGTTCGGCGCGGGGGGCGGGCGCGGTGGCCGCAATGGCGGTGGCGCGCCGGGCGAGGGCGCAGCGGCGAACAGCGATGATCTCGCGGACCGGCTCCAGCGCGTGCTTCCGAATCCCGCAACACAGCTACTCGAGCTTAGGGATTCGCTGGCGCTCACCGATTCGCAGGTGGTGAAGCTCACCGCGCTCCGCGACTCCACGGCGGCGACGTACTCAGTCATTGCGGATTCGATTCGCGCGGAGGTGGCGAAGGCCGGCCCGAATGCCGATCCCGCGCGTTTGTTCGCGGTGATGCGTCCGCAGCTGACGAAGGGGCGCGCACTCTCGAAGCAGGTGTTGGAGCAGGCGCAGACGATTCTCACGCCGGAGCAGTGGGCGAAGGTTCCCGACCGGATCAAGTCTCCCGGCGGTGCGCGACGCGGCCGAGGGAATGGCGGGCCGTGATCAGCTGTGCGTGCTCACGGCGGTAGCATCGCGTGCAGTTTCCGTCACCACGAGCGCCTTCACGCCCGTGCCAAGATCGGTCCCCTCGAGCACGTAGCCGATAGCGCCCGAGTTCGAGCGCACGTAGGTGAGCACATCGGAATCGGTCACTCGCTCCGGTGGCGGGGACTCATCGCCGGAAAAGATGCGCTGCTGCCAGTAGACCTTGAGCGCCTTCACGGTCTCCAGCTGCACGTCGCGTGCAAACGCGATGCGCGCGGACGATCGCTCGATCTGATCGACGGGTAGAATCTCCGCACCGCCCTCCCACGTCGCGAGCTGGCGCAGGAAAATCTTCGCCACCTGCTCACGACGCATGGTCGATGTGCGGTTGGCGCTATTCACGATCACTACGACTCGCACGTCGGGTGCGCGACTGGCGCCCATGACGACGATCGCGAGAAGCGCGCCGCCGACCATCCGCATTCGCATCACTAGAAGGCCACCGAGAGACTCGTGATGAGATAGTTGCTTCGGAGCGGCGCGCCGCCCAGCACGTCGACCGGCTCCTCCACCGCGAAGCCCTTGGCGTTGTGCACCTCGAATTTGGCGATGATGTTCGGCGCGAACGCGTAGTTGATGCCCAGTGCGTTGTCGCGGTCGTACGGGATGTGGAGGTCACCGCTCTGCGTTCTGTAGTTCAGATCGATCACGTCTCGCTGGAGGTTCACGGTGAGCGCGTCGAGGATGCGATAGCCGACCTGTCCGTAGTAGCTCCACACGCGAGTGCCGCCTTGGGAGAAGATGAGCTGTCGGAATTCCGCTCGCGTCGTGAGGCGGCCGAAGTTGCCGTCGGCGCTCGCCCACCAATCCTTCGAGCCATGCGTGGTCGGAGTGTTCCCGAAGAACTCCCCGTAGTCATCGCGTCTGTCGCCACCCAAGCCAACGCGCAGCCCAGTCACCGGCGTCTGGAGCCAGAGTTGCGCGCCGATGACGTTCTTCGCGTTGGCAGACGTGACGATGAACGTCGGCGGCGCATCCTGAGACGTCTGCACCGTCCCGGACTGCAGGTAATCGAACTCTCCACCGAACACCGAGCCGGAGAGCTTCCATCGCGACGCCGGCGTGATCTGTCTCGTCAGCACGATTCCGTTGAGCGTTTCGCTCGTGAACGAGCCTTCCTCGTAAAAGCCGAAAGGTGCCCGGTAGAACGGAAGCAGCGTTCCGACGTAGCGCGTCTCGTTGAAGATCCCCATCGGAATGGGCTCCTTCCCGATTCGCAGCGTCGTCTTGCTTCCCAGCCGTCGCTCGTAGAATGCCCAGTCGAGCTGGACCTCGGACGTCAGCGCATTGGTTGGGCTGTCGCCGAGGTCTCGATTCGCGAGCTGCACGACGAATGCGTCGTTCGGCGAGCCCTTGAAGCGTAAGAGAATCGCGGCGCGGCGATAGTCGAAGGTGCCGCCCTTCGGGATGCCGACGATCTGATGGCTGTCCGCGATCGCGTAGCCCTGCGTCAGATAGCCGTGAATGGCGAGATTGTCGGTGATCGACTGCGACCACGCGGGCGTCGACGCGGCGGCGAGCGCGCCGAGCACGGGCGCCCAGCATCTCGCGCGGAAGAACATGTGAGCCATCGGTACCTCGAGGTGGGAACCGCACGCAGCACTTCTTTTCGGCGGGTTTACGCGCGGCCCGGGTGCATGCTCTGGAGAGTATCGGACGGTGGCCCCAAAGGTTGAGCCTCTTCTCGCTCAAGTCCTTGCGGCCGCACACGATAATCAGTGACAAGACCCTTTCCGCCGTGCGCCCAACCCTGCCGCAGGTCCATGCCGATTCGTCGCTCGCTCTCGATACTCCCGGTAAGTGCAATCGTAGTCGCCGCCGCCTGTGTGGTCGGAGGGCTGCGTTTCCAGCACGCGCGTCTTCGTGAGGAAGCGCTGATCTTCTGGAGCCACCGAATGGAAGCGAGCGCAGATGCGACTCGCACATCGGTGCAGGCGTGGCTCGATGAGCGGCGGGAGGACGATCGACTGCTCGCCCGTCGCGCCTCCAAGGCGCTGGAGCGTTTTGGGCCAAAGGGGCCACCCGACTTCGTCAAGGTCGAGCTTGCCGAGCTGATCACCGATGTCGCGGCCGAGCGAGGCTATCGCGGAATCTGGCTGCTACGTGCCGATGGTTCGACGGTCGTGGTGTCGCAGGATGCCGACTCGCTCCCTCCCGCGATTCGTGCTGCCGCGATCGTCGCCGCGCGTACCGGCAAGAGCGCGATGGTCGGCCCGATTCCGACGACAGGCGGACAGCTGATCTCCGTGATCGAGCCCGTCATTGGGGGTCGCAATCGCGGCATGAATCGACTCGGCACCGTGGTATTGGGAATCGATCCGTATGAGTCGCTCTATCCTCTGGTGTTGCGCGAGCAGAGTGGGATCGAATCCGCGCGCCATCAACTCGTCCAGCACATCGGTGGCGAGCTCGTGGTGCTCACGCCGTCCAAATTTCCTCGCGCTGGCCCGGGGGAGCTTCGCACGCCGTGGGCCGATGCGCCGACGGTCGGCCGCCTTGCCGCGGAGGGCAAGGACACATCGGGTGCGATGCTCGGCATCGCCGATGTGGCGATCATCGCCGCCACTCGAAGGGTTCCGCAGACGGGGTGGGGGATCATCCGCGCTCTGAGCCAGGATGAGGCATACGGGCCCGTCGAGCGCGAGTTCCTCCTCGAGGAGCTGTTGACTCTCTCGCTCTTCCTGATAGCCGTCATTGCATGGTTCTTTCTTCGTCGACGGCAGACCCGAAACCGCCTCGTCGCCATCGCGGAGTCCGAGGCACGATACCGTCTGCTCGCCGAGCACGCGACGGATCTCATCATGCGCACGAACGTCGCCGGTGAGGTGCTCTACGTGTCGCCCGCCAGCAAGCAGCTCCTCGGCTACGATCCCTCCGAGCTCACGGCGGTGGGGCCGCTGCACTTCGTACATCCCGACGACGAGGACATCGCGCGCAACGCGCACGAAGTCGTCTTCCGCAATCCGCTCTCGCTGCCGGTGCAGTATCGCATGCGCAGAGCGAACGGGAGCTATGCCTGGTTCGAGACAACGGGGCAACCGGTGCTCGATCCGCTGCACCACGCGGTCATCGAGATCATCACCGTCTCGCGCGACATCTCCGCGCGTCGCAAGATCGAGGAGGAAGGGAAGCGCCTCGCTGTGCGAAATGCACTCCTGCTCGAATCGGCGGCCGAGGGCATCGTCGGCCTCGATCGCGACGGCACAATCAGCTTTCTGAATCCCGCCGGCGAGCGCATTCTCGGATGGCGCGCCGCCGAGTTGCTCGGAAAATCACAACACGCGTTTCTCCATCACACGCGTCCGGACGGCACTCCCAATCCCGAGGAGTCGTGCGGCATCTGCATGACGGCGAGCACGGGGCGTGGCCACGTGTCGCAGGACGATGTCTTCTGGAGACGCGACGGCACATCATTCCCGGTGGAGTATCAGAGCACGCCCGTCAGGGAGAGTGAGGGCGTCGTCGGCACCGTGGTGACGTTCCGCGATGTCGAGGCCCGCCGCCGCGCGAATCGCGAGCTCGTGCGCGCGAAGGAAGAGGCGGAGGCGGCGAATGCGGCCAAGAGCGAGTTCCTCGCACGCATGAGCCACGAGCTCCGCACGCCGCTCAACTCCGTCATCGGCTTCTCGAACGTGCTCCGCAAGAACAAGGCGGGGAATCTCAAGTCGATCGACCTGAGCTACCTCGAGCGCATCGGCACCAACGGCGTGCAGCTGCTCGCGCTCATCAACGACATTCTGGATCTGTCGAAGATCGAGGCGGGGAAGGTCTCGCTGGAGCTCTCCATGGTCGAAGTCGGCAATCTCGTCGAGGATACGCTCGTGCAGCTCGGAGACCGTCGACTCAAGAACGGCGTCTCGGTGCAGTCGGTCGTCCCGCCGTCGATGCGGACGATTGAGACGGATTCGGCGAAGCTGCGCCAGGTGCTCATCAATCTCATCGGCAACGCGGTGAAGTTCACGCACGCCGGCAGCGTGACCGTCACCGTCGACGCGAATCCGATCACGAACGCTCCCGATCGCATTCGCGTGACCGATACGGGCATCGGGATCGCGCCCGAGCGCATTGCGGCGGTCTTCGCCGCGTTCGAGCAGGCGGACACGAGCACCACGCGCGAGTACGGCGGCACGGGGCTCGGGCTTAGCATCTCGCGCGCGCTGTGCGAGCTTCTCGGCTTCCGGCTCGGGGTCGAAAGTACGGTTGGCGTGGGCACGACCTTCAGCATCGAGCTGACCCCGGCCACGGCGCTCGCGCCGATGGCGAAGGATCGCGCACGCCTGCTCTCGCCCCTCGGACATGCCGCGCCCACGCCGTGCGGAGATCCCGACACGCCGCTCGTGCTGGTGATCGAGGATGACGCTGACGCGCGCGAGCTTTTGCGCCGCTACGTCGAGGATCTCGGCTACAGAGTCGCGATGGCCGCAACGGGAGCGGACGGCCTGCGCATGGCGCTCGAGCTGCGCCCACACCTCATCACACTCGACCTCTTGATGCCGGGGATGGATGGCTGGGAGCTCCTCAAGCGCCTCGCCGGCTCACCGCAGGTCGCGCATATCCCGGTCATCATCGTCAGCTCGATCGCCGGCGAGATGCAGGATAGCTTCGTCGGCGCCGTCGACTGGATCGACAAGCCGATCGCGCATGGGCTGCTCGGTGACGCGATCACGCGCAACATCAGTCACGAGCCGGGCGGAATTCTCATCATCGAGGACGATCCCGATGCGCGCGAGCTCGTGAAGCGCTATGTGTCCGACGTCCACGACGGGAAGCTGCGCGTTGCGAACGACGGCGCCTCCGCGCTCGCGATGCTCGCGCATCACCTGCCCGATCTCATCGTGCTCGATCTCAAGATGCCCCACGTCGACGGATTTGCCTTTCTCGACGTGATCCGCGATGATCCGCGCCTGTGTGATCTTCCGGTGATCGTCGTGACGTCCGCACAGCTCTCGCCCGAGGAGAGAAAGATGCTCCTGGGCCGCACGATCGCGGTGCTCGAGAAGGGGGCGACGCTGGAGGCGGATCTCGCGCGCGTTCTGCGGCGCATCCCCAAGGCGATCAACACCGTACCGGAGCTGGTGGGCGCCTAGCGCATCGCTATTCGCCGAGCGCCGTGACCTCTACCTGCGCTTCGCCATCCAGCCCGTACTGCACCGACACGCGCCACGGCTGGCAGCACACCTCGCAGTCCTCGACGTAATCCTGGTGCGTGCCGCCACCGGGGTCGAGAGTGATCTCCACCGCCTCGCCGCAGTACGGGCAGCTCACGGTCGCTTCGGCGTCGGCGGTGCCGTCGCCGAGCGGAAACTCTTCGTCGAGCTCCTCCGAATCTCCATCGTCGTACAGCTCGTCGTTCTCATCGTTGCTTCGCATCTGCAGCTCCCATCCCTGCGGCGCGGCCGGTCGCCCACGCCCAAAGAAAATTGTAGCCCCCGATTGGGCCGAATGCATCCAATAGCTCTCCGCACAGAAAAAGGTTCCGGTGCAACCGGCTCTCCATCGTGCGTGGATCGATCTCGGCCAGACTCACTCCGCCTCCCGTCACTTCAGCCTTCGCGTAGCCCTCATCTCCCGACCACGGCAACGGCCCATTTACTAAAGTCTCGATGAGTGCGGTGCGTTCCTCGCGCGTGAGCTCGGCTGTCGAGCGGCCGACATCGATGTTCGCGAAGTAGAGGAGCACATCGGCGAGCCGATCCGGAAGCTCCTCCCGCAGCACGGTGCGAACGCTGCGATTGCCAGAGCGGCGGAGCGCGCGCAGCCAGCCGTCCGCATCGCGCGCGCTCCAGCGAACCGTGACTTGCGCGAGCTCCGCCTTGGGCGCCTTCGAGCGAACGGCGACGTGCGAGACATCGAGCACGGAGGGGCCGCTGTAGCCGCGATGCGTGAAGAGAAAGCCACCGGTGGCCGTCGCCGTGCGCTCGCTCGAGTGCGCGGTGAGCGTAACCGGGAGCGAGACGCCGGCGAGCTCCGTGTACGCGTTCGGCTCCGCGGTGAGCGGCGTGAGCGCGGGATACGTCTTGTTGATGGTG